>JAOZMA010000334.1 GCA_029934555.1 Acidimicrobiia bacterium
TCCCGGTTTCTTCTCCCTGCCGATCTGCATCCCCGGCGGATCCGGCGTTTCCGTCACACCCGGTCGATACGTTGTCGCTATCGCATCCCGACCGAAGGGGGTACCGTGAATGCTGCCATGCCGACCATCGACCAACGCGACCGCATACCCATGTCGTGGGATGAGTACGAAGCCCTCGACATCGACGTGCGCGGCGAGTACATCGACGGAGCGCTCGTCATGAGTCCGTCACCGACCCGCCGCCACCAACGAGCCGCCCGCCGGCTTGCACAGGTACTCGAGACCGCCCAACCAGAGGGCGTGAGCACCGAGACGGCCTGGGGGTGGAAGCCGGGTCCGGACGAGTTCATCCCCGACGTAGTGGTCTTCGACGACACCGACGAGGATCTCCGCCTCACCGGGACCCCGCACCTGGCCGTCGAGGTGCTCTCCACCGACCGTGGGGCGGACCTGATCCGCAAGTTCGCCAGGTACGCGGAAGCAGGATTGCCTCGCTACTGGATCGTCGATCTCGATGAGACCGGGCCCGAGATCGTCACCTACGAACTACGCGAAGGCGTCTTCGTCGAGACCGGGCGCTTCCGCGGCAGCGACGCCGTCACCTTTGATGCCGGGCCGATGACCGTCGAGTTCGCGCCCAATGACCTGGACACGTAGGCCCGCCCGTCGCTGACCCTCACGGCCGAGGATCACGCGTGAAAACCACGACCAACCAGAGCGGATGAGCAGCACCGCAGGGATCGCTACGAGGAGTGCCCCTGCGATGTCGCGAAACGGCTCGAGGGGATGCGTGTAGGCGTTGCCGGCCGTGAGCACATCGACGGTCCCTGCCCAGGGAGTCCGTGAGATCAGAGCCCACACCAGAAGAACACCGAGAGCGAGGATCAACACGGTCAGGGTCCGCTGCGTCGTCTTCACCGCCCACCTCCCGACCGTGCGAACCGTTTGAAGATGAGCCGGTCGGACGCGCTCGCTATCCAGCGCCAGTTGACGGCAAGGTGGATCGCCGTCAACCAGATGACCCATCCAACAGATGCCAGGTGGAGCCAGAACCAGAACGCTCCGCCACCGGGAGTGATGCCAAGCCACGGGAGCGCCACTTCTGAGATCAGGAGCCCCGAGGCGATGATCGAGACGAAGCCTATGAAGATGCCTACCACCAACAGGTAGTTGACCCGGTTCTGCAGGGATGTTGCGGACAGGAAGCGCCGTGTGGTCGTTGCCACCCAGTTGGCGTGCTGGAGGATGTGCACGATCATCGCGACAGCGATCAGTATGCCGAGCCACTCGTGGATCGCAAGACCGGTCAAAGGGACGTTGACAACAACGACGAACACTGCGAAGAGAAGGGCGTCGACGGCGAACAGCCGCAACGTGCGGTTGGGGCGTTTCGGCGATCGCTCACCCGGTCGCCTCACCTGATATGTCGTTTCCATCGTCTTGGTCACGGCCCTCTCCCGGATACTTCGTTGAGCATGCAACCACCCGAACATGTGAAGAACCTGGCGACGGGGTGAGAGCCCCCTAAGAATGGATGAGGCTCGTTCTCATGGTTCTCGGAGGCCTCTCTCATCCTTCCCTCATATTCCCGATGGATACTTCCACGAATCGATTCAGAAGGTTATGAAACGCACCCTCAGCCTCATCGGCCTCCTCGTCCTCGGCATACTGCTGCTGTTCAATCCGGATACCGGGCTGATCACAGCCGTCGGCGCCGACGTCACGGTCGCTCTTCCGGCGCCCGTCGAACCGGAAGTCGCTACCGGAGAGTCACACCGGACGGATACGTCCACCACCACCGGTGAGCCGCCGCCGACAACGGATCCCACCGGGGGAACCTCCGAGTCCACGACAACGACATCGGTCGACCCATCAACGACGAGCACCACGACCGTGGTGGTGAGCGACGGGTCCGTGATCGGAGCCAGCGTCCCGACCGAGTTCGGGGAGTTCCAGGTGGAGATCATCATCGAAGGCGGCGTGATGGTGGACGTGATCACACTCTCCGAACCGGGCGACCGGAAGTCCCGACAGATCAACGACTACGTGCTTCCTCTCTATGAGGAGGATGTGATCAGCACCCAGAGCGCAGACATCGACGCCATCTCGGGAGCGACGGTCACGTGGGGCGCCTACACGGCGTCGGTCCGGTCGGCCATGGACGAAGCGGGGATCTAATCGGCCTCCCATCTCCGACCCATGTGGAACACGTCATGGGGACGGCGGTGCTGTTCGACATCCGGGAACCGCACGTCCCTCAGAGCGCTCTCGATGATGCGGTGGCGCTCCTGCACCAAATCGAGGACACGTTCAGCGTCTTCGTCGAGGACAGCGAGATCTCACGGATCGCCCGCGGCGACCTGTCGCTCAACGATGCGGACTCGGAGGTTCGCGACGTGCTCGCTGCCTGCGAGGTCCTGCGGCGTGACACCGGAGAAGCCTTCGATCACCGCCCCGATGGGAGTCTCGACCCGTCCGGATATGTGAAGGGATGGGCCGTCGAAGCGGCCGCCGGGGTTCTCACCGATGCCGGGATTCACTCGTTCCTGATCTCAGCGGGTGGCGACATCGTTGCCCGCGGCGCACCCCCGGAAGCAGATGCGTGGAACGTCGGGATACGGGATCCCCTCGATGCCACTGCAACGCTCGGTACGGTGGAGCTACGGGACAACGCGATCGCGACCTCCGGCCGGTACGAACGAGGCGCCC
>JAOZMA010000335.1 GCA_029934555.1 Acidimicrobiia bacterium
TGTTCGACTTCGCCGCACGTGTTGCGGTTGTTGATGCCGAGTCCGGCGAAGTGATCCACATGCTGAATACCGGTGGAGAGAGCGTCCTCGAGATTGCGGTCTCGCCGAGTGGAGACCATGTCGCGATTGTGGGCAGAATCGATATCGGATACGCCGAGTCTCCCGCCGTGCAGGTGTGGGACTTGTCGACCGGGGAATTCGTTGCCGTGCCCAATGGGGCGGAGTATCCGGCAGGGGCGACGTCCGTCCAGTACAGCCCGGATGGGACACTCCTCGCGGCCGTGGTCGACGGCGAAGTCAGGTTCTGGGACGCAACGTCATTCGATCCGATCCGCACACTGACCAGCGATGACCCCGAGTCCGATCTTCGCGAGATCGCGTTCAGTCCCGGCAGCGAGCAGCTGGCTGTGCGGGGGACGATGTTCGGTTCGGACTTCGTCGACGTGTATGACGTGCCAACAGGAGAGCTGGTGACCACGTGCTGCGAGCACCCCTGGTTCATGTGGGCCGCATCCGTGGAGTACAGCCCGGACGGTGGACTCATGGTCACGTCGGGGTTTGACCCAGTGACGGAAGAGGGGACAGTAGTCGTTTGGGACACCGCAACCGGTGAGGAGGTGGCAACCCTCAGAGGACACCCCGAGCCAGTATTCGACGCGGTCTTCAGCCCCGACGGGACGCTCATTGCGTCGAGCGGGTCGGAGGTGCGACTCTGGGATGTCGGGACATGGACAGAGCTCCTCATGCTCGAACAACCAGGCCAAGAGGATGGGACCATCTCCGACGTGGCATTCAGCCCCGATGGGAAACGCCTGGCGCAGATCGCAGACACGGTCGGGATCGTGCGTATCTGGGCCCTCGATCTTGACGAGTTGATCGGCATCGCAGAAAGTCGTCTGACCCGTATGTTCACGCCGGCGGAGTGCGAGATCTACGCGATCGACCCGTGTCCGGCTGAGTAGCGAGATCTGACCGGACGGGCCACCGACGCACGGAATGCGGCTTCCCGGGTTCCATGGGGCCGCACTCCGTGTGTTGCGTTGGCCTGGTCGTGTCCGCCTCGGTGGTCTAGGCCGGCGACAGCGGGGTTGTCGTGCCGCGGGTTCCGTGACGCCAGCTGCTCAGCTTGTCGGCGACGGTGCGGTAGAGGCGGTCGGCCGCGCCGGTGGAGTCGGTTTCGACACTGTTGCGGAGCCTGTTCTGGCGGATCTCCTCCGTCATGGCGCCGATGTAGGCGTTGACGTAATCCTCACGCTCGATCGGGTACATGATTCCCTCCTCTGGGTCTTGCCCTCTTCGTAGCGTCAAGGTCGCACACAGGTGTTAGCGGACGATTAGCGCTGGCATAGCGTTCAGGTGTTGAGGGCCGTCACCTGGGTCTTGATGCGGCGGAGGATCGCCGCCATACCGTTGAGGCGTTGGGAAGAGACGGCCTCTTGCAGGCCCATCTTCACATAGAAGTCATCCGGGACATCGAGAATCTCCTGTGCCGGGGAACCATCGAGTGCTTCTCTCAGGATGCTCGCGAAGCCGCGAACCGTCGGCGCCTCCGCGGGGACCCGGAAGAAGAGGCGCACGGTGTCGCCGTCCCTCTCAGTGATCAAAGCGAACGGCGATTGGCACTCAGGAACCACCTCGAAGAGCTCCGGGTTCTCGGAGAGACGGTCGGGGAGTTCGGGTAGACGCCGTGAGTAGTCGAGCAACGCCTGGAGGCGCAACTCTTTGGGAGCCGCGGCGAACATGTCGACGATGCGATTCAATCGTTCTGTCGCTGTTGTGACATTCTTCGTCATATGCACTATCACCGTAGTGTAAATTGGGTCGGGAAGGAGGGGATCATATGGTCACACACGACACATCCTCAGAGTTCACACAGTACGCCCACCCGGAGAAGCTGGTCTCAACGGAGTGGCTCGGCAAACACCGCGACGACCCCGGTGTGGTCGTCGTCGAGTCTGACGAGGACGTGCTGCTTTACGAGACGGGGCACATCCCCGGTGCGGTCAAGGTCGATTGGCACACCGAGCTCAACGACCCGTTGATTCGGGACTACCGCGACCCGGAAGCGTTCGCTCAATTGATGTCGGAGAAGGGCATCAACCGCGACGACACCGTCATCTTCTACGGCGACAACTTCAACTGGTGGGCGGCCTACGCCCTCTGGGTCTTCTCGCTGTTCGGGCACGACGACGTTCGTCTCCTCGATGGAGGACGCCAGAAGTGGATGGCTGAAGACCGGTCGATGACGACTCAAGCGTTTCCGCGATCTCGAGCTGAGTACCCGGTCGTCGATCGCGTCGACGCACCGATCCGGGCCTTCCGCCACGACGTCATGGGTCACCTGGACGCGAACGGACGTCTCATCGACGTTCGCTCACCGGGGGAGTTCAGCGGAGAGTTGATGCACATGCCCGACTACCCGCAGGAAGGTGCGTTGCGCGGTGGGCACATCCCAGGAGCGGCGAGCGTTCCGTGGAAGATGGCCGCTAACGACGACGGCACGTTCAAGAGCCGGGAAGAACTCGAGGCGATCTACGAGGCCGACCTCGGTCTTTCGCAGGGCGACGACGTGATCACCTACTGTCGGATTGGCGAGCGATCGAGCCACACCTGGTTCGCCTTGACGTACCTGCTCGGATTCCCGACGGTCCGTAACTACGACGGGTCGTGGACCGAGTGGGGCAACCTGGTCGGAGTCCCGATCGA
>JAOZMA010000336.1 GCA_029934555.1 Acidimicrobiia bacterium
GCGTTCGATACCAGGGCGGCAACAACGCAGGCCACACGATCGTCGTCGAGGGTGAACGATTCGCACTGAGCCTTATCCCCTCCGGGGTGCTCTACCCCCAGGTAACCCCGGTGATCGGCAACGGAACCGTCGTTGATCCTGCGGTGATGATCCGTGAGATGGAAGAGCTCTCGGCTCGCGGCATCGACCCTTCCCGGGTCCGGGTCTCCGGTAACGCCCACGTCATCATGCCGTACCACCGGAAACTCGACGCCGTGCTCGAGCGGTTCCTCGGTGAGGAGCAGATCGGGACGACGAAGCGCGGCATCGGCCCCGCGTACATGGACAAGTACTCCCGGTTCGGGATTCGGGTTCAGGATCTCTTCGATCCGAAGATCTTCCGAAAGAAACTCGACGTCGTCGGCAAAGACAAGAACCGCCAGCTCCAGAAGGTCTACAACCAGTTGCCCCTCGACCTCGACGAGATCTACGAGGAGTACCTGGGCTACGCAGACGTGATCCGAGACTACGTCGCGGATACGTCGCTGCTCGTGTGGGAAGCGATTCACAACGGCAAGAACGTTCTCTTCGAGGGAGCACAGGGCACGCTGCTCGACATCGACCACGGCACCTACCCGTTCGTGACATCCTCGAATCCCACAGCTGGTGGAGCATCAACGGGCTCGGGAGTCGGACCGCGCGACATCGACAGTGTGATCGGCGTCGCCAAGGCCTACATCACCCGGGTCGGTACGGGGCCATTCCCAACCGAACTGCTCGACGAGACAGGCGAGCGGATGATCGAGATCGGCGGCGAGTATGGCGTCGTGACCGGTCGTCGGCGTCGCACGGGGTGGCTTGACGCTGTGGCGCTGAGATACTCTGCTCGCGTCAACGGTCTCACCGAGATCGCCCTCACGAAACTCGACATCCTCTCCCACTTCGGTCCCTTGAAGATCGCGGTCGCGTATGACTCGCTCGGTGAGCGATACGACGAGTTCCCCCGCCAGCAGCGTGTCCTGTACAACTGCCATCCCGTGTACGAAGAGATGGAAGGCTGGGGCGAGGACATCACCGGCGTCGAGTCGTATGACGATCTCCCCGACGCAGCGAAGCGATACGTCGAACGTGTCGAAGAGCTGAGCGGAGTCAGAGTGTCATCGGTCGGTGTCGGCCCAGGCCGCGAAGCCACCCTGATGCGCCCGCCCGCATGACAGGGACCGGCCCCGTCGACGGTATCCGAGGTCGTATGAGTCATAGCCAGTCCCGTCATACGGATTACGGACTACGGACTACGGACTACGGACAGTGATCGATCGTTACTCCCTCCCCGAGATGGCGGCCGTCTGGAGCGAAGAGCACAAGCTCGCCGTGTGGAAGGAAGTCGAGACCCTCGTCATCGAAGCATGGGCTGAACTCGGCGTCATTCAGTCCGAGGTCGCTGAGGCGCTGCGCTCCGCTCCCGAAGTCGACCCGGTCGAATGGAAGGAACGAGAGAAGATCACGAACCACGATGTTGCGGCGTTCGTCGATCTCCTCGCCGGATCCATCGAATCGGGAGGCGAGTGGGTCCACTTCGGTCTCACCTCATCCGACGTTCTCGATACGGCGAACGGTGTCCTCCTGCGGGACGCCGCGGACCTGTTACTCGGCCGACTCGAGACGCTCTTCGATATCGTTCGGAACAAGTCCCTCGAGCACCGTGACACGCCGATGATCGGTCGAACCCACGGGATCTGGGCCGAGCCGACATCGTTCGGTCTCAAACTGGCGAACTGGGCGTTCGAGATCGAACGGGACTATCGACGGATGAGTGCCGCCAGGGACGCTGTCGCTGTCGGGAAGATCTCGGGGGCCGTGGGCACCTATGCCCATACGCCTCCTTCGGTTGAGGCGTTCGTGTGCGACCGACTGGAGATCGGGATCGAGCCGGCATCGTCCCAGATCACCCACCGGGACCGCCAGGCCGAATTCCTCAACGCGATCGCTCTCACCGGTTCCTCTCTGGAGCGGTTCGCGACCGAGATCCGTCATCTTCAGCGGAGTGAGGTAGGGGAAGTTCGGGAGTCGTTCGGTGCGGGCCAGAAGGGTTCGTCGGCGATGCCCCACAAGCGCAATCCGATCGCCTCTGAGAACATCACAGGGATCTCTCGTCTTCTGCGCGGCTACGCATCGGTCGGGATGGAGAACGTGGCGTTGTGGCACGAGCGCGACATCAGCCACTCTGCCGCCGAGCGGGTGGCTCTCCCTGACGCGACGGGTCTGCTCGACTTCGCTTTGGCGAGGATGGCCAGGCTTGTTGACGGTCTTGTTGTCGACACCGATCGCATGGCGGAGAATCTCGAGGCAACTCATGGCCTCGTGTATTCGCAGGCAGTGCTGCTCGCACTCGCCGAACGGGGCCACAGCCGTGACGCCGCCTACCGGATCGTGCAGAACAGCGCGATGGCGACCTGGGACAAGGGCGGCACGCTGCGAGACCGCCTGTCGGCCGATCCCGAGTGCGACCTGACAGAAGAGGAACTCGAAGACTGCTTCTCAACAGCTCGGTTCCTGAGGAACACTGATGTTGTGTTTGATCGACTTGAAGCACTGACCCTCTGACCGGGAGGTCGGTAATCGGTAATCGGTAGTCGGCGGAGGCTTCCGCTTCTTGCTCGTGGCTGGCAGCTCTGATCTACTGATCTACTGTTCTACTGTTCTACTGTTCTACTGTT
>JAOZMA010000053.1 GCA_029934555.1 Acidimicrobiia bacterium
CTTCCGGAAGGTGGCGGAGGAAGCACATGATCAGAGCTGCCGAGATCCCCCAACATTCCTCGGCGTCGGTGATCGCTCTGGTGAAGCCATCCATGAACACAGGGAACCCGATGCCTCGCTCGGTATGGGTCTGGGGGTCGAAGAAGATCTCGGCTCTCCGGACACCGTCGTCGGCGGCGCGCTCGAGGTAGGCGTACATGAGGTCGTAGAAATCCCGTTCCGTCACGAGAACAGCAGCACCCTGGTAGTAGATGTCGAGGAACGACTGAAGATCGGAGAACTCATATGCGGCGCGAACCTCTTCGACCGTTGCGAACGGAAGGTCGATGCCGTTCCGCTTGGCGAGGGTCATCATCATCTCAGGTTCGAGCGTTCCCTCGATGTGGAGGTGGAGTTCGGCCTTGGGCAGCGAACGAATGAACGATGCGGTATCCATGTCGCCCATTCAACCCGCTCCGCGGAACCCGTGCGAGTCAATTCGGATTCGAGTGCAGGCCACTACGCCTTCCGGGTGCTTGCGCCCGCGAACAAGCCGATTCCGATGACCGCGAGGACGATCTGGATGAGTAGTTTGATCCAGTCGATGCCGGCTGTGTTGCCGACACCGATGAGATCAGCGAGGAACCCGCCGAGGATGGCGGCTCCAGCACCGACGAGGATGGTGCCGATCAGTGAGATGTCTTGCTTGCCGGGGGTGAGGAGCCGCGCGATTGGGCCGAGGATGAGCCCCATGATGAGTCCTCCGACGATCGTTCCAATGACGCTGCCCATGATTCTCCCCTCTCGTCGGGACGACGGGGACGCCCCGATCAACGGTGCTGCTGCAACCAAGGAGTTGCGAAGCAACTCCCAGGGAACGCCGGCGGCGTTCCCGTGGGCCCGGTGGGACTCGAACCCACACGCTTCGGATTAAAAGTCCGCTGCTCTGCCAGTTGGAGCTACAGGCCCTGCAGCGCAGGATACCCGTTGTCGTGAGACACGATCGGGCCTCTTGACATCAGATGAATCGACGGGTCATACTCAAGGTATGACTCACCTGGTTGGGCCCAAGGGCCAAGTCGTGATCCCGAAACGCTTCCGCGATGCGCTTGGTCTACAGCCTGGTGACGAAGTCGAGTTCCAACTCGCAGACGGGGCCGTGCTCGTGGAACCTGCACGGCGAACCGAGCATCTCAAAGGGTCGCTGAGAGGACTCGATCTCGTCGGAACCCTCGAGGCAGATCGCGAGGCCGAGTCGCGGTGACCGTGTGTCTTGACTCCTGGGCGGTCTTGCGATGGCTGGAGGGCACCGAACCTGCTGCAACTCGCGTTGACGATGTTCTTGCCGAACGTCCTTGCATGAGTTGGATCAATGCCGGCGAGGTGTACTACATCGTCACTCGTCTTGCAGGGGAGGCAGAGGCAGAGACCGTGGTCAATGACCTGCGACTGAGTGTGCGCTTGGATCCTGCTGTGCCGGTTCGGGTGATCGAAGCTGCTTCTATCAAGGCACGCTATCCGATGGCGTACGCCGACGCTTTTGCGGTCGCCACAGCCCTGGCCCACGACGCCACGTTGTTGACCGGGGATTCCGAGATCATCGAGGCCGGGGGTCCGTGGCGGGTAGAGGATCTACGATGAAGCTCTACCTCATCGACGGGACGTACGAGCTCTTCCGGAACCACTTCGGCGGAGGGCCGGCACGCACCACGGCGGACGGCCGGGATGTGAAGGCCACATACGGGATCTTGGCTTCGACCCTTGCACTGGTTGCCGAGCCTGAGGTCACACACGTGGCGGCGGCGTTCGATTCCGTGGTGCAATCCTTCCGCAACGAGGTGTTCCCCGGCTACAAGACCGGCGAGGGTATCGAACAGGTCCTCCTCGAACAGTTTCCACTGGTCGAACGTGCCATGCGGGCGATCGGTGTCACGGTCTGGTCGATGTACGACTACGAAGCCGACGACGGGCTGGCAACCGGTGCCCGTCGCTGGGTGGACGATGTGGAACAGGTCGTGGTTATGTCACCCGACAAGGACATGGCCCAGCTCTACGGCGATCCCCGCATCATCGGGTACGACCGGCGCAAGGGAGCGTTCATCGATCGGGATGCGGTCGTCGACAAGTTCGGCGTCGAACCGGAGTCGATTCCCGACTGGCTTGCCCTCGTCGGTGACGCCGCAGATGGGTTGCCCGGGATTCCGGGATGGGGGGCGAAGTCATCGGCGACGATCCTGGCTCGGTATGGCCATCTCGAGGCGATCCCGCTCGACGTCTCCCTGTGGGATGTGAAACTGCGTGGCGCCGACAAGCTCGCCGTCACGCTGCGGGAACGTATGGGTGATGCTCTGCTCTACCGATTCCTCGCTCAGCTCCGCTCCGACGTACCGCTGCCGGACTCGCTCAGCGACCTGGAGTGGAAGGGCGTGCCGAGGGAGCGCTACGAGGCGTTCTGCGACGAGCTCGGTTTTGAGCGTCTCAAGGAACGGCCAACGCGCTGGATCGACTGATCAGAGGACGACGACCTCGGCGCGGTGTCCCGGGGCATTCGCGATTCTACGATCCGAAGTGAAGAGCGGCGCCTCGATCACCTCGGCGAGAGCTACATAGGCGGCGTCATAGGCGGTCAGATTGTGACGAAGCTCCCAGATGCGCGGCAGGAGCGGTTCGTGGTCGAATCGCCTGATCTCGAGGAGTCGGAACTGTCGGAGCGCTCGTACAGCGTCGTGGAGACCCCTTCGACCATGGCGGCGTAGGCCCTGCATCACCTCGAGGTCAACGATGTGAGGGGCAATGAGGTCGGCTGGGGCGAGCATGATTCGAGCTGCCTCTGCCCTTTCGTCCCGGTCCATGAGCGCCGACACCAAGACCGAGGCGTCGATGACAACCGTCAATGGGAGCCGCGATCGTCTCGGATACCTTGGACAATCTCCTCCGAGCCGATCGAAGGTAGAAGGCCGGCGTCAGCATCGGCCTGGATCCGTGCGAAGATCTCGGCATTCGTCGGGATCGAGGCGATCCGATCGAGTTCACTCTTCAAGTAGTCGGAAAGGTTCATCCCCTTCGACGCCGCGCGCTGCTTGAGACGTTCGTGGAGATCGGGTGGGACGTTGCGAATCTGGATCATCACCATGCCTTCACACTAGAACATGTTTCACACATGTGATCATCTGCGATCGGCGAATCGATGTCAATAGGTCCGATCACCGGCGGTCGTCTACCCGGCAGATACCAGATACTGAAGCACACGCGTGCCGTCGGCGTCGAACATCTCGAGCGTGCCTGCATCGACAAGGTAGGTGTCAGCGAGGCCGAGCAGTTCCAGGTACCGGGCTTCCTGGGCCATGATCTGTTCGTCGCCGCACATCATCTTGGTTGAGGCCGCGGGGCCGATCTCGATCTTCTCGTCGGTCGTTTCCCATGACGCGTTGTAGCTGTTGCAACCCGCTGAGCCGGAGAGTGTGCCGTCGTCGGCGAACGCAGCGGTGACCGGTTCATCTCCCCAGGCCGATTGGAAGCCTCCGGTGCCGTTGTTGTATGCAATGAGGTCCCATGACGTTCCTGCCAGGTCCTGAGAGATCGCGGCGTACTTGAGTACAGCCTCTCCGCCGGAGGAGAGTGTCAGCGTCTCGCCGTCGATCGTCCATGCATCGACGGATTCGAGAGCGGTGAGGTACGCGGCCTCCTGGTCCATGACTCCCGGGTCTCCGCAGAACATCTCCGTTGAGAACAATGGACCGAACGTAATCGAGGAACCATCGAGGTCGTACGACCCGCCGTACTGATTGCACGATGCGTTTCCGGCCGCGTTGCCGTCTTCCAGCACCAGCGTCGGAGCCGTGCCGGTTGCGAGCGTCGCCATCGTTCCATCGGGACCGGCGATCTCGGTCAATTGCCATGCGTGGTCGGTCGGCATGTCACCTCCATCGGATCCGCAGGCTGCGGCGAGAAGAGCGAACGGGAGGACGAGCAGGATTAGTCGTTTCTTCATATCGATAGGACGATATCTGACAGGTTTCTGGTTCCCTTGCTTTCGCAGGATGGGCGCGTTCCATGGGACCTGTGATTCCTCAGTCTGACGTCAGGTTTCGGACGCGACTCCGAGGAGGCGTTCGCGCCGGAGCTTCTTTGCCCCGCGCATCGACAGGAAGATCGCCACGGCCCACGAGACCGCACCGATCAGGAACGCGGAGCGACCGGGAGAAACCACGACACTGACCGACACGGCGTACGACAGCATGATGATCGGCAACGTCACCAGACTGGACGCCTGCTGAGCCGAAGCGGCGGATCGGACACGGGCCGATATGCGCAAGATGACCGTGAGAGCCACCGCGATGAACGGCGGGATCACCCAGAGGATGAGAACCACCCAGCCGACGGTGGGGAAGAACCATCCGCCGAGATCGGGGCCGACCGTCAGGTTGACGACAAGGGCATACGCCGCGAAACCGACGATCAACGCGAGGTAGCCGGGGACGAGGCTCGCGATCAGTTTTCCAACATAGAGCTCGCGCATTGTCACGGGACTGTGAGCGAGGAACTCCCCGGTCCCACGCTCGCGCTCTCCGACGATCGCATTCGATCCCACCGCCGCAGAGATGGTGACGGGAACGATGATCGCAATGGGGGCGAGGAGGAAGACGGCAGCGATGTACGACGCCCTCGCGAGTGGCGTGTCGCCCCGGGCAGCATCGTTGACCTGTGCAGGGAGATTGCCGACGACGCTCGCTACCTGGTCGGCGAATGCGGTGTGCTCGAATTGGCCGATCACTGTGAGCATGATGAGGGGGATGATCACGAAAAAGAGGCTCGCCATGATCAACAGAGGAATCCAGTAGTCCTTGCTCTTGAAGAGGCGACGCAGGTCCGCTCCGGCGATGGCACGGACGTGATTCCAATTCACGACGGATCCTCTGGATCGGAACGCTGCATCGCGAAGTAGAGCTCTTCGAGAGACGGAGTGATCGGCTCAACTCGTGTGAGGCGCACGCCGTCTCGAACGAGGTCTGCGATGAGGTCGGGAAGCATGTCGTGATCGGTGAGCGTCGCATGAACGGCCCCGTTCCACGCTACGGACACGACTCCATGCCGATCGGGGAGTGAGCTGAGAGCGCTGCGGTCCTCGGCGTCGAAGAGGACCACGGGGTCGGCGAGATAGCGGCCGGTGAGTGCCTCGGGTGATCCCGATATCCGGGCATGACCGTCGCTCACGAGGACGATCTGATCCGCGATCCCTTCAGCCTCGTGGAGGAGGTGGGTGCACAGCACGATCGTTCGCCCGCGACCGGCGAGTTCGCGGATCAACTCGAGGACCTTGCGCGACGACTCGGGATCTAGACCGGCCGTGGGCTCATCGAGAAGGAGGACTTCAGGGTCGTGGAGAACCGACCGTGCCAGGGCGAGTCGGGTCCGCATGCCCGTTGAGTAACCGCCGACTTCTTGGAGGAGGGCGTGATCGATCTCGAAGCGTTCCGCCGCGTCGAGGGCGGACCGTTCGTCTGAACCGAAGATACGGGCGGCGAACTGGAGATTCTCCCAACCGGTGAGTTGATCGTAGAAAGCGGGTTTCGGGGGGACGATTCCAACGCGGCTACGGATCTCGTCCCCATTGATCTTGGGATGAAGCCCGAGCACTTCGATGTCGCCGCGGTCGGCCACCAGCGCTCCGGTAGTGAGACGAACGGTGGTGGTCTTCCCAGCTCCGTTCGGGCCGAGAAGAACCGTCACTGCACCGGTAGGCGCCTCGAAGTTGAGGTCTTGTACGGCGTGAACGGCCCCGAAGCTCTTCGAGACCGAGCCGAATCGGATTGCGGATTCCATCTCAGATGTCATCGGCTTGGACGCTACCCAACCTGAACCGTTACGAACGTTCCGTTCCGTGGGCTTACACCGCCAAATGGGACGCCGCGTACCCTGGGTACGCGATGGCGTAGGCTCGGTGCCATGTGCGGACGCTTCGTTCAGACCCAGGAAGCCGAGAACTACGGTGCCTACTTCTCGGTCGACGTGATCAGGACCGACGCCGTACTCAGCTCTTGGAACGTTGCTCCTACCAAGCAGGTCTACGCCGTGGCCGAGCACCAGGGGGAGCGTCAGCTCGGCACGTTCAACTGGGGACTCGTCCCGTTCTGGGCGAAGGACGCCAAGATCGGGGCACGGCTCATCAATGCAAGAGTTGAGACCGCATCGGAGAAGCCCGCGTTCCGCGACTCGTTCACCGCCCGCCGCTGCATCATCCCCGCCGACGGCTTCTACGAGTGGGAGCCGAAGGATCGCGGCAAACTCCCCCACTACTTCTTCGACGCCGACCGGCGCCCACTGGCGCTCGCCGGTCTCTGGTCATCCTGGAAGGACCCCGACTCCGGTGACCGGATCCGAACCTGCACGATTCTTACCGGCGAACCGAACGATGTCGTCGAACCGATCCACGACCGTATGCCGGTGGTTCTCTCCGAAACAGTGTGGGATCCCTGGCTCGATCCCGAGATCACAGACCCCGGCGTCGTCGGCGATCTCCTCGCAGCGTCGACCGGCCCGAACCTCGTCGAGCATGCTGTGTCGACGCTCGTGAACCGGGTCGCCAACGATGTCCCGGAGTTGATCGCGCCGCTCGAGAGCGGCGCCGTGTAGGCATCCTCCGTATCGGCTCGACTCAATGGACGGCCCTCAGCGCCATGAGGGCGACCAGCAACACCGTCACTCCGATGACCAGGATTCGAAGGTCTCGATCCCGTCTGACGCCGACAAGGCCGACGAACCCGACAACGAGTACTCCAGCGAACTGAAGAGCCACACCAGCGTCCGTGGAAGGCAAGAGCACGTCGAGCATCTCATAGACAACGCGCGAACGGCCCTGCTCATGCCGAACCATGACCCTTTCGGGCGTAATACGCTGTGGCCTATGCGCGCACTAAGGAAACTCGGTCCGGGGCCTGGTCTCGAAATGGTCGACATCCCGATCCCCGAGGTCGGTCCGGACGAAGTGCTGATCGAGGTTCGTGCGACGTCGATCTGTGGAACCGATCTCCACATCTACGAGTGGAACCCGTGGGCGGCCGACCACGTGTCCCCCCCGATCACGGTTGGGCACGAACTGACGGGTGTCGTCGTGGATCGTGGCGCGAATGTCGCCGAACCCCAGATCGGGCAACTCGTATCGGCTGAGTCGCACGTCGTCTGCAACATCTGTGCATGGTGTCGCACCGGCCAGGGTCATCTCTGCCCGAAGACGCAGATCCTCGGTGTCCACCGTGACGGCGCCTACGCCGAGTACGTCGTGGTGCCCGCCCAGAACGCATGGCCCGATCCTCCGGACATGCCGTTGTCGATCGCATCGCTCCAGGAGAACTTCGGGAACGCCGTCCACACCGCAACGGTTCCCTCTGTCGCCGGCCGCAAGGTGCTCGTCACCGGGACCGGACCGGTTGGTGTGATGGCGATAGCTGTTGCGAAGGCTCTCGGTGCTCGTGCGGTGTACGCCACGGATATCTCCGACTATCGCCTCGCTCTCGCGATGACGATGGGGGCCGATCGAACCATCAACCCGCTTCGCGAAGACGTTGTCGCCGTTATCGCAGAAGCTACCGAGGGGGAGGGCGTGGACGTCCTTCTCGAGATGTCGGGGGCGTCGTCTGCACTCCAGGCAGGTTTCGCGGCGCTGAAGCCCGGCGGAGAAGCGGCGCTCCTCGGTCTGACGGCAGAGGTATTCCCGTTCGACATCGACGACAACATCATCTTCAAGGGCGCAACCGTGCACGGTATCGTCGGGAGGCGTCTCTGGGAGACGTGGTTCGAGATGCGGGGTCTGATCCGCTCCGGAGCGGTTGACCTGGCGCCGGTGATCACTCATCGATTCGCTCTCGATGACTACGACAAAGCGTTCGAACTGATGCAATCGGGCATGTGCGGGAAGGTCGTCATGTTCCCCGACCCCGCCTATGCCGACGGACCACTGAGTTGATGGAGGATCGATGACCGACAAGACAGCATTCATCCGTGACGAGGTTCAGGCGCTCAAGGATCAGGGCCTGTACAACACAATACGGACGATCGACGGCCCCCAGGGAGCACACCTGACGGTCAACGGCCAGAGGGTCTTGAACTTCTGTTCGAACAACTATCTGGGGCTCGCAGACGATCCCCGCCTCGTCGGGGCGGCCTCGGCAGCACTCGATCGATACGGGATTGGACCCGGCGCCGTGCGGACGATCGCCGGGACGATGACTATCCACACGGAACTCGAAGAGGCTCTCGCCCGATTCAAAGGGGTCGAGGCAACGATCTCCTTCCAGTCGGGTTTCACCGCCAACCTGGCGGTGATCCCCGCGCTCGTCGGTGCGGGAGACGTCATCATCTCCGATGAACTCAACCATGCTTCGATCGTCGACGGTGTGCGCCTCTCGAAGGCCGCCAGGAAGATCTACTCCCACAATGACGTCGGGGTTCTCCGCGAACGCCTCGCCGAGGCGCGTGAAGAGGGAGCGAGTCAGATCCTCGTGATCACGGACGGTGTGTTCTCCATGGACGGCGATCTCGCACCGCTCGACCGCATCGTCGACGCTGCAGACGATTTCGACGCGCTGGTGATGGTCGATGACGCCCACGGCGAAGGAGTCGTAGGTCGGGGAGGACGGGGAATCGTCGATCACTTCGGTCTCCATGGCCGCGTCGATGTCGAAGTGGGCACGATGTCGAAGGCGTTCGGCGCCGTCGGCGGATACGTCGCGGGATCCGAGGAGTTGATCGAATGGCTCCGACAGCGTGGCAGGCCGTTCTTGTTCTCGTCGGCCAGCACACCGCCGGATGTGGCCGCGTGTCTCGCTGCAGTCGAGATCCTCGATAGCTCAACCGAGCTCGTCGACCGACTCTGGTCCAATTCGGCTGCATTCAAGGCGATGATGAGCGAGGCAGGGTTCGACATCGGTGTGAGTGAGACACCGATAACTCCGGTGATGCTCGGCGATGAGCACCTCGCCAGGGAGTTCTCCCGCAAGTTGCTTGAGGAGCACTCGGTCTTCGCCCAGGCGATCGTGTTTCCCACCGTCGCTCGCGGCAAAGCGAGGCTCCGGGTCATGATCTCAGCCGCTCACAGCGCAGAGGACCTCGAGATGGGCGCTGCGTCGTTCGTGGAGGTCGGGCGTGAGCTCGGTGTCGTCACCTGACATCGATCACCCCGGAGGCGACCGCTCCAAAGTGATCTGGAGGAGATCGACAGAGGGCGAACGGCAAAACGGAGCCACGGCTTCGACGGGATAGTCACTAGATTCAGACACCGCTGGGGGATCACCACCATGTCTGAGACAACGCAGAATTCGAAGGGAACACCCGCTTCTTGGGGTCGCCTCGCTCTGCGCGGCGTCCTCCTGCTACTCGGGATGATCTCGATCTACTTCTTCCTCCCGACGCTTCTGGACCTTGCCGAGAAGGCCCCCCAACTTGAACACGTGAAGTGGCGCTGGTTCTTCCTGATGGGGTTGCTGATGACAGGGGCATTCGCTTCTCAGTGGGCGCTCACTCGAATAGCGGTGCCCGGCGTCTCCTGGTTCGTGGCCGCCACGTCGCAGCTCACGTCGAACGCGGCGGTGAAGGTCATTCCTGGCGGGGTCGTCGCAGGTGGAGCCTTCTACTTCCGGATGCTCGCGGCGTCTGGAGTGCCGATGGGCACGGCAGTGGCCGCGCTCGCAGCCGTCGGGATCCTGTCCAACCTCGTGCTTCTCGCCCTTCCCGCTGTGGCCGTGGTGATCGCCATCGTCTCCGCTCCGATTCCGGAGGGAATGCTCCCCGTTGCGATAGCCGGAACCGTGATGTTCGTGGCGATGTTCACCGCGGCAGTCGTGATCGTGAGGTTCAACCGACCCCTTGAGTGGCTCGGATGGGTCGTGGAGCACGTCGTTTCGTGGGCGGCCGATCTTCTCAAGAAGGACTGGTCGATCAGCGCCGACGATCTCATCAGACAGCGTGACGAAGTCGTGTCCGCTCTCGGCAAACGGTGGCACAAGGCACTCGCCGTCGCCGTCTCGAACTGGCTCCTCGACTACGCAACTCTCGTTGTCGCCTTGATCGCCGTCGGAGCACAGCCCCGGCCGAGCCTCGTGTTGCTCGCATTCGCCGGTGCCGCCGTACTCGGCATGATCCCGATCACACCAGGAGGTCTCGGGTTCGTCGAAGCGGGACTCGTCGGCATGTTGACCATCTCCGGTATCCCGGCAGGTGACGCACTCCTCGCGACGCTCGCCTACCGCCTCTTCCAGTTCTGGCTCCCGATTCCCGCCGGTCTAGTCGCCTACGTTCTGTTCCGGCACCGCTACGGCAAGCTTTCGGATCTCCCGACCGCCTCCTGATCGCTGCTCATCCCTGCCGGGGTGAAGCGCAGGCGCGCACCGTGATCCCCTGCGTGCCGATCCCGATGGTTCCCAGGATCCGTGGCTCGAAGCGGTCGGTCACGGACACGCAGATGGTCGTACCGTCGGTGGAAGCGAACGCCGTGCGACCCGTTCGGGTTCGAGCCGCGAGCGAAGCCTTCTCCGCTGCGGCAACGGCAGGACCTCGATCAAGGCGGGTCGTCCCGTCGTATGCGGAAGCCTCGTCCAAGCGGGCGGCTCCGGCCTCCGCTCCAACATCCGCGGCGAACGCGGCTTCTCGATAGGTCGCTGCGAGCAGCGACGTATCGAGAGCCAATCCCAGCACGACGAA
>JAOZMA010000054.1:0-1263 GCA_029934555.1 Acidimicrobiia bacterium
CCCTCGGTGGGATGATCATCAACCCGCGGACGGCAACACCGCCCGCGGCCAGATGATCCGCAACGCTGAAGACCTCGGATGGGGCGAACCCATGCTTCTGTGGCTCATCACCGATGTTGACTTCGATCAGCACCGGCGGCGGCTCCACGAGCCGGACCCAGGCATTCGCGAGGCTCATGCGATCGAGCGAGTGGAGCAGAACGATCGACGGTGCGATGGTCTTGATCGCCCGCCGCTGCACGTTCCCAACGAAGTGCCAGTCGATGTCGTCTGGCAGCCCGCCTTCGATCCGCTGCTGCAACCCCTGGGGGCGGTTCTCTCCGAAGGCTCGCTGGCCCGCCTCGTAGATCTCCATCACCGCTGCATCCGACCGGCCCTTCGAGACGGCGAGCAGCGTCACCGAATCCGGGACCCGTCCCGAGCGCCTCGCCGCCGATGCGATCCGTTCCTCGACCTCTGTCAATCCTGTGGTAGCCATGCCACCGACACCTGTCTCTCTTCCGTTGCGTCTCGACGATACGACCACAATCCCGGTTCCGTGAACGTACAGACGTCGGATCTCCACACGTCGATGCCGGAGAGCTGTGCGGCTGCAGCGGACCACAGGTCAACGCTCGGAGTCCCAGACGTCGTCCGCGAGGTCTGGTCGCCGATCGCTGCTGCGACCTCTTCGCCGACTTCGTAGCAGCATGGGCCGATCGACGGGCCGATCGCGGCGCGCCTTGGCGTGTCCCCGAGGGCCCTCATCGCTTCGAGACCTGCATTGATAACACCCGATGCCACACCCCGCCAACCCGCGTGGAGGATCGCAACCGATCGATCCCCCTCAACGATGATCGGCATACAGTCGGCCGTTGCGATGGTGAGTGGAAGCCCCGGCCGCTCGGTGATCAAACCGTCGGCGGAGCCGGCGGGTCCTGGCTGGTCCACTGTGAGCACGACGCCGCCGTGTACCTGATTGACGAATGCCCACGTGTGGGGAATGCCGAGTTCTTCAGAGATGAGCGAACGCATGTCGAGATCATCTCGACCGTTGCCATCCGCGGCATCACCGAACGCCGCGCCGCGGAAGCCCGCGGGTCGGATCATCCCTGAACGAAGCCCGGGATCTCCATCTCATCGGTCCCGTCTTCGTGGATGATCAATTCATCGCGACTCGTTCTCACGATCGGCGTACTCACCGTCGGCGCCGAACTGAACGCGTTCCTGGCCTGCTCCTTCTCGAACCCGGCAGCGATCACGGTCACCCGCATGTCCTCACCG
>JAOZMA010000054.1:1273-10659 GCA_029934555.1 Acidimicrobiia bacterium
TGTCACTCTAACCATAAGTGAAGTCTTTTCATCAAATAAATTCCACAATGGTTGAGATGATGTTCGCATCCGCGTCTGAGTGATCGGCAACGATCGACGCTGCGGTTGAGACCTCATGGAGCGTCATCTCTCGTGGCCCGGCGATCGAGAGCAGAACACCACGTGCCCCATCCATCGACGTTTCGAGTAACGGACTGGCGATCGCTTTCTCCGCGGCCTGCTGTGCACGAGAGTCGCCCGGTGACTGGCCGATCCCCATCACGGCTGATCCGGCCTCTGACATCACCGTCTTCACATCCGCGAAGTCGACGTTGATGAGACCCGGCGTGGTGATGAGATCGGTGATCCCTTTGACGCCGTTGGTGAGGATCTCGTCGGCCATCTTGAAGGCTTCGACCACCGGCGTCTGATCGTCCGCGATCTCCAGGAGACGCTCGTTCGGAATAATGATCAGCGTGTCGACGGCCTGCTTCAAGGTCTGAATGCCCTGCTCGGCAGCCACCGACCGGCGTCGGCCTTCGAAACCGAACGGCCTTGTGACGACACCGACCGTGAGTGCACCGAGTGACTTGGCAACCTCTGCCACGACGGGAGCGGCACCGGTTCCGGTTCCTCCGCCTTCGCCTGCGGTGATGAACACCATGTCCGCACCGGTGAGAGCGTCCTCGAGTTCGGAGCGATGCTCGTCTGCCGCCTCACGCCCGACCTCCGGGTTCGCTCCGGCACCGAGACCGCGCGTGGAATCGCGTCCTATGTCGAGCTTGAGATCCGCGTCAGACATGATGAGAGCCTGAGCGTCGGTATTGACGGCAATGAACTCAACACCGCCCACTCCGGCCTCGATCATCCGGTTCACGGCGTTGACGCCGCCACCGCCGACCCCGACCACTTTGATGACGGCCAGGTAGGTATGAGGGGATAGTTTCGAATCTGTCATGTGCTGGGCCTCCCGCGCAGGTAGAACAAGGTTAGTCCGAAGGTTGAGACTCTTCTAGCGTCTCCGTCTCACCTTCCAGTTGAGACTGAGGTGGAGCGACCGCGGGGCGCAACGGAGCGGTCACGTCGATCCGACTTCCGCGTTCGAGTCCGGTAGCAAGGAGCGCCTCGACCGCCGCCGCTTTCGCCGCCATTTCGGTGGGCCGTCCCAACAGGACGACGGTCCCGTCAACGACCGCACCGACCGTGGTTCCGTTGACGGAGACCTCCGTCGAGCGCTGTAGCGCAGGGGAGAGAGCCGCGACGAATGTGACCGCCCCCAGTGTCGAGGTGTCCATGATCTGATCTCCGACGTGAGCCGGCGCCGAGCGGTCCGTGACGATCAGCGGCGGAATCGCTCCGTCGCTGGTCCTCTCGACCAGTACACCGTCGGCCGCGGTGTGAAATGCTTCTCCGTCGATCGTGATCGTCGCGATCGGTGCCCTCTCGGTGACATGGATCTCCATGCTTCCCGGCCAGGAGACGACCACCTCGGCCTCTGCGATCCACGGATCCTCGAGCAGAGCTGCCTTCACGGCGCCCGCATTCACGGACATCGTCGGTGTTCCGAGTCCCTCGCCGAGGCCGTTCACGATCGCCTCCGGATCGGAGCGTTCCACTCCTGTCACCGTCACCGACGAGATCGAGAGCATCGGCGAATTGATCGCCCACACTGTGAGTCCGATCGCACCAACGATCAACACGACCCAGATCAGCCACCGGAGACGCCCGCGGGCTCGATCCTCCGTCACCTGCTGTCGCCGTTCGGCGATCCGGTGATCCATCGTGTTCATCCGGCCGCCTCCAATCCTGTCAACTCATCGCCGGTTCT
Source organism: Acidimicrobiia bacterium (assembly GCA_029934555.1). Lineage (GTDB taxonomy): Bacteria > Actinomycetota > Acidimicrobiia > Spongiisociales > UBA5794 > JAHEEL01. Next base: position 3,081 of record JAOZMA010000054.1, read on the forward strand.
CTCGAACGGACCCGCGAACTGGATCTCGGGTACGAGCCAGATACCGGTGGACTCCCCGACACGTCGTCGCACTGCCCAGACGAGGTTCCACACGTCTTGTGCTGTGGCATGTTCGTCGGCGACGATGAAATTGGCGTGCATTTCCGATACCGACACACCACCGCTTCGATATCCCTTGAGCCCTGCCTCGTCGATCAGACGTCCGGCAGCGTCGCCGGGTGGGTTCTTGAACACCGAACCGGCGTTGAAGGTCCCCCCTGGTTGGTGCTCCTTGCGCCAGCGCGTGATCTCGCGAATTCGCTCCTCGGCGGCGGCACGCTCACAAGGTTCGGCCGAGAAACGTGCAGAGAGAACGATCTCGCCGGGTGCGAGGTTCGAGTGCCGGTAGGCGAAGTCGAACGCTCCGACAGATCGCTCCGATCGGTCACCCGTGATCCGGTCGAAGATCCGGGCGCTCAAGAGATGGGCTGCGGTGTCACTCCCGTGTCCACCCGCGTTCATCACCACGGCTCCACCGACCGTACCTGGGATCCCGGCGTAGAACTCAAGTCCACAACGACCGGCCTCTGCCGCTGCTCTCGCTACCCGTGGCAGGGGCGCCGCTCCCCCGGCGCGAACGACGCCGTCCGGTTCGACCGACGTCTGGAGGAACTCGCCGGAGAGCCGGATCACGAGCCCTCGATACCCCGCATCCGAGATCAGGAGATTGCTCCCGCGCCCCAGCATCAGCACGTCGGCAGAGTCGGGTGTGGATGTGAAGACGTCCGTCAGATGCTCCTCGTCTTCGACCTCAACGAACCAATCCGCCGTGCCGCCGAGCTTGTAGGTGGTCATCGGCGCGAGGTCCACGTCGGAACGCACCCCCCGGGTCGAGAGGAGCCGGTCGCTCACGAATCAGCTCCGATCCGGTCGGCGATCTGGTCCCAGATCGTCGTGACGTCGCCTGCGCCCATCAGGATCAGCGTGTCGCCCGACTCGAGTTGTCCGGCGATTCGTTCCGGCACATCGGCGAGGTGCTCGATGTAGGTGGTGTCACCGCCGCTTGCTCGAACGGCCTCTGCAACCAGCCGGCCCGTTACACCCGGCTGCGGGCGTTCACCGGCGCTGTACACGTCGGTGATGATGATCCGATCCGCTTCGGCAAGGGGTGAGCCGAAGGCGGGAGCGAGCGCGGCCGTCCGCGTGTACCGGTGGGGTTGGAAGACCACCCAGAGTCGGCCGGACGTCATCGTGCGTGCCGCTGCGAGCGTCGCTCTCACTTCGGTCGGGTGGTGGGCGTAGTCGTCGATGACCGAGACTCCCTCGATCAGAGCTTTGAGCTCGAATCTCCTCCGCACCCCCCCGGATGTTTCGAGTCCGGCTATCGCGCAGTCGAGGTCGAAACCGAGTTCTCCGAGGAGGGAGAGCACACCTGCGGCGTTCCTGACGACGTGGATGCCCGGCTGTGTGAGCTTTACACGCCTGGTTCGGCCGTGACCGGTGAGGGAGAAGGACGGTTCGGCATCCAGCGTGACGTCTCCGATTCTCCATGCGGCATCGCTGCTCGTGCCGTAGCCGATCACGGTCGACCGTTCCGCCAGGCGGCGCACTCCCGGGTCATCGATGCATCCCAATACGGGGCCATCGACGCGGTTCGAGACCTGTGCGAATGCCTCTTCGAGAGCTGTGACGGTGCGGTAGTAGTCGAGGTGATCGGCTTCGATGTTGGTAACGGTGAGGCCTGCGAGCTCGAGAAGCCGGAATGTTCCGAACGCTTCGTCGGCTTCGAGGATCAGTAGATCAGGATCGCCCAGGTGGGCGCCGGTGTTGAGGTCGGCGATCTCGCCGCCGACGATGAACGAGGGGTCCTTTCCACATGCCCTCAGGGCGGCCACGGCCATGGCCGTGCTCGAGGTCTTGCCGTGTGTCCCGGAGAATCCGATCGTCGGGTAGGCGGTCGTCACGCCTCGAAGCAACGCTGGTCGGCGGGCCGTCGTCACTCCTGCACGGCGGGCGGCCTCCAGCTCCGGATCTTGATCGGGGACGGCCGACGAGGCAACGACAACATCGACGTCGGTGATCCGATCCGGCCGGTGTCCAATCCATGTCTCGACCCCGACCCCGGCCAGGGAATCGATCACGGCAGACGGTTTTACGTCCGAGCCCGTGACTCGAATGCCTCGTTGGGTAAGGAGTTTGGCAAGGCCGGACATACCGGAGCCACCGACGCCGATCATGTGGATAGATTCGATCTCGTCGAGTTCGACAGTCGGTGGATCAAACACCGGCGACCTCCTTGAGGATGGTGGCGACGCTTCGCGCCGCGTCCGGTTTCGCGACCGAACGTGCTCCGTCTCGCATGGCCGCGAGCCGGTCGGGGTCGGCGACGAGCTCCAACAGCATTCCCGGGATGTCGGCGATCTGCTCCTGGTCCACGATCAGGGCTCCTCCTGCTCGCTCGAGGTCTTGCGCGTTCAGGGCTTGATATCCCTTGCCGGCTGGGAGCGGCACGACCACCGAGGGAGTCGAGGTGGCGGCAAGTTCGCTCACCGTCATCGCCCCCGCTCTGGAGAGAACGACATCGGCCGCGGCGAAGAAGAACTGCATGTCGGATTCGAACGGGGCAGTGACCCAGTTCGAGACACCGTGTGCCTGCTCGGTGACCGACTCGTAGTGGTCGGGTCCGGTCAGGTGCAGGATCGAGACCGTCTCACCGGATGCCAAAGCGAATCCGGCGGCCGACTCGTTGAGAGCCATAGCGCCCTGGCTGCCGCCGAAGACGCCCACGACCGGCAGGTCGGGTGCAAGGCCGTAGCGCTTCAGCGCTTCGCCTCTAAATTCGTCTCTCTTGTAGTGCTCGAACACGCTGCTAAGTGGATTGCCGACGATCTCAGCGTTCTTGAGTCGCTCGCGTGCGGGGGCGAACGCGGCGAGCGTCCTCGCGGCACGCCTTGCGACGTAGCGGTTCGCGAGGCCCGGCACCGCGTTCTGTTCGTGAATCACGTACGGCATGCCGATCCGTCGGGCTCCCATCGCTGCAGGGACGCTCACGTATCCACCGAACACTGTGAGGACACCGGGAGCGCGTCCCTCGAGAGTGTTCGCTACGTCGGCGCCGGCTCGACGAACGATCGCCGGCAGCTTGAGATTGTCCGTCGTCATCGATCGGCTGAGACCACGCACTTCGAGCTGAACGAGCTCGAACCCTGCCTCCGGCACGATCCGGGTCTCGAGTCGATCGCCTCCGAAGAAGATGATGTCCGAAGCAGGGACCCCTGACTCCACGAGTACCCGGGCAACGGCCAGGGCCGGGTAGATGTGGCCACCTGTGCCGGCTGCGGCGAAAGCGAAGGTCATGATGCTGCCGGTTCCGCGGACCTCGTCCGAGAGATGTTCACGAGGATCCCGACCGCGGCGAGGCTCACGATCATCGCGTTGCCTCCCGAGGAGACGAAAGGAAGGGGAACTCCCGTGATCGGAAGTACCGAAACGACGCCTCCCACGTTGACCAGCGCCTGGATGGTCAGCCACGAAACGATGCCGACCGCCACAAGACGGCCGAAGCCGTCGGGCGCCGTCAGGGCGATCCTTACACCCACCGCAGCGAAGAGCGCGAAGAGCACGATGACGAGGATCGCACCTGCGAAACCCGTCTCCTCGCCGATGATGGCGAAGATGAAATCGGTGTGGGCGTTGGGCAGGAACGACCACCGCGCACGGCTCGCTCCGAGGCCGACCCCGAGCCACCCACCGGACCCGAGCGCCACCAGGCTCTGGACGGCCTGATGACCGGTGCCGAGCGGATCGGCGAACGGATCGAGGAATCCCGTGATCCGATCTCTCCGATAGTCCATCGCGAACGCTCCCCCGACAGCCAGAATCGCCGAGATACCGCCGAGGCCCACGATGAAACCGAACGGAGCGGCAGACGCCATCAGCATGGCGAATGCCGACGCGCCGATCAGGAGCGTCGTGCCGAAATCTGGTTGCAAGAGCAGCAGCCCCGACACGATCCCGAGGATCAGGACAACGGGCAGCAGGAAGTGCGGCAGATGGCGGAGAAGTTGATCCTTCTTGGCCAGAACGGCGGCGAGGAGGATCACGGTTGCCAGCTTGGCGAACTCCGAGGCCTGGATCGTGAGCGGGCCGATCTCGATCCATCGCCTGGCTCCTCCGCGAACATCGCCGAACACGAGCGTGGCCACGAGGCCCGCAACTGCAACGACGAAGATGGGGATGGCGAACTGTCGGTACAGGCGATACGGGATCTTCGCGAACACGACGAGTGCAGCGAGACCCAACCCGACCCAGATGATCTGGCGCTTGATGTAGAAGAGATGGTCGCCGGTCTCTCGAATCGAGATGACGGACGAGGCCGAGAGCATCGCCCCGAGGCCAACGATGAGCAGCATGATGACCGGCACCACCAGGAACACCGTCCGACGGTCGCTCAGATGGAGGTTTCGTGCGACCTGCCGACCCTGGATCTCCTCCCTAACCGACACTCGTGGATCGGCGTCTTCCACGATCACTGGAGACGGAGCGGGTTCGGTCATGCGCGTAGCATGGTCGAAAGGTGTCGTCCTTCCCGTCATTTCGCAGCCTCCACGCCGGCTACGAGCTCCGCGAAACGCTCTCCTCGAATGGCATAGGACTCGAACTCATCGAAGCTCGCACAGCCGGGAGCAAGCAGAACGGTGTCACCCTGGATGGCGATCCGGGCCGCGGTTTCGACGGCCGATGCGAGATCGCTCACGACCGTTACGGGAGTTCCGATCCCCGCCGCGATCGAAGGTGCCGCTTCCCCGAATGCGACCACGTGCCGAACCGTTTCGGGAGCGATCGTCGAGAGGTCGAGATCCTTGTTCCTGCCACCGGCGAGAAGCACGACACGATCGTATGCCTGTGCTGCCGCACGGGCAGCGTGTGGGTTCGTCGCTTTCGAGTCGTCGATCCAGGTGATGCCGCGGCTCGTACCGACGGTCCGGCGCCGGTGCGGACCAGGGGTGAATCCCGCAAGCACGGTTGCGATTCCGGCATCGGTAGCGCCGACCGAAGATGCCATGACGGCTGCGATCCCGAGATCCGTCACCCAGGAGGGATCGCTCGTTGAGATCTGGAATCTTCGATCGCCCATCTGGAGCGTTTCGTCGACCGGTCCCACTCCGTCTCTCGAAACCGCTGTTCCACTCACACCGATCGTCCGACACTCAGCGAGTGCGGCGATCTCGGTTGCTCCTGGATCGTCGGCCCCGTAGACGGCCAGCTCGCTCGGAGACATGTTCTCGAAGATCCTGGCCTTGGCAGAGCCGTAGGCCCCGACCGAGCCGTGCCAATCAAGATGATCTGCAGCGACGTTGACGATCCCTGCTGCGACCGGGTGGAATCGATCGATGAACCGCAGCTGGAAGCTCGATGCTTCGAGCACCACGATGGCGGTCGAGTCATCACTGAGGCCGGATACGGGTGTCCCTATGTTCCCGGCCGAAACTGCCGGTATGCCGCTCTCTGTAAGCATGTCGGTGATCGTGTTCGTCACGGTGGTTTTTCCATTCGTGCCGGTTACGGCAACGTACGGAACCGTGAGGTGGCGTGCGCCGAACTCGAGCTCGCTGATCACCTCGATCCTCGCACCGAGGGCGTCCTGGATGGGATCGGAGTGCTCGGGGAACCCCGGCGATGCCACGACGAGACCGATGCCGGCGAGGAAGTGGTCCGCCCACGCTCCGGAGTGCACGGCGTAGCCCAAATCACGCAAGGAGATCGTCGATGTCGATGATCGGTCGTAGACGGAGACCTGGTGACCGAGGCGAGCGGCGAGATCAGCGGCTGCGGCACCGCTCACGGCCGCACCGAGGATCAGTGTCCTCACGGCGCGCCGATCTTGGTGATCGTTACGAAGTCCGCGTAGAAGACACCGACACCGAGGGCGACTGCTATCCCCGCGAGGATCCAGAATCTGATGATCACCGTCGTTTCGGGCCAACCCTTGAGCTCGAAGTGATGGTGGATGGGAGCCATGCGGAGGATGCGGCGGCCGAATACACGGAAAGCGAACACCTGGCCGATCACCGACAGTGTCTCGACCACGTAGAGGCCACCGAGCAGGATCAGGAGCAGCTCGGTATTGGTCAGGAGCGCGAGCGCAGCGAGGGCTCCTCCGAGGGCCTGCGAGCCCGTGTCACCCATGAAGATCTTCGCCGGTGCTGCATTCCACCAGAGGAACCCGAGTGAAGCACCTACGACGGCGGCTGCGAACGTCGCGAGATCGAGGGCGCCGTTGAGGTCTACGAAGTACTCCGCGATGTTCCTCCACTGCCAGAATGCGATCAGGACATAGGCGCCGGCCACGAGGGAGATCGATCCTGCCACCAGGCCGTCGAGACCGTCGGTCAGATTCACCGCGTTCGCTGCAGCGGTGAGCATGAACAGGACGAGGACGAAGTACAGGATCGGTCCGAGGTCGATACCGAGCGGTCGAACGAACGAGAGCTCCGTGGAGACGCCGATCTGAACGGACCACCATGCGAAGATCGCAGCAACGGCGAGTTGCCCGAGGAACTTCCAACGCTTCGACAGGCCCTGATTCTGTTTCTTCGCGTACTTCGTGAAGTCGTCGAGGAACCCGATCACGCCCATACCGATGAAGGCGAACAGGGCGAGAAGGCCCTCGGGGGCGAAGACGCTCATACTGAAATCCAGGCCTTTGCCGACCGTGAAGAAGCTGAAGTGAGCGGCCACGAAACCGAGGATGACGCCGAAGATCAGGACGACTCCGCCCATCGTCGGCGTCCCCCTCTTGTGCATGTGACCCTGCACATCCTCCTGGATGAACTGGCCGATGCTGCGTCTGCGGAGGATCCGGATCGCCACCGGGGTGACGAAGATCGTGAATGTCAGAGCGACCGATGCGGAGATGAGGAGCTGGATCATCGGGTTGCGACCTCGGCGAGTCTCTCTGCGATGGCTTCCAGACCGACGGATCGGGAACCCTTGACCAGTACGACGTCGCCATCGCGAAGCTGTTGCGCTACGAGTTCGAAGGCCTCGGAGGCGTCGCCCAGGTTCTGACCGCCCGCTGCGATCGCGAGGCCATGGTCGCTCCCGACCGTGATGACACTCTCGAAACCGAGGTCCGCTGCAAGGACGCCGATCCGCTTGTGCTCCTCCATGGTGATCGATCCGAGCTCTGCCATCTCGCCGAGGATGGCATACGACCGTCCCGGCATCGCGGCAACCGTCCGGAGAGCGGCCTCCATCGAGGTCGGATTGGCGTTGTAGGCGTCGTTGACGACGGTATAGCGACCGGTCGTGACGTCCATGCGCCAGGGCGACGCAACGGCCGTCGACATGCCTGCCGCGGCCATCTCGGGATCGATTCCGATCGCAGTGGCCGCTGCGAGCGCTGCCGCTGCGTTGCGTGCGTTATGGGGACCAGCCATGGTCAATGTGATGGGAAGAACCCGTCCGCACGACCGAAGATCGAAGGACGGGCGACCTTCATCGTCCGTTGTGAGGTTCGAGATCCGAACCAACGCCTCGGCGCTTTCTCCGAAAGTGACGGTTGGACCGGGGTGATCCCGTCGGAGTTTGGGCTCGT
>JAOZMA010000055.1 GCA_029934555.1 Acidimicrobiia bacterium
GCGAACCTGAACATGAAGACGGTCAACGCCGACGTCAACTGCACGAAACAGTTCGTGCGGTGGCTCGACGGAGACTTCATTCCGACGGGGCCGAGGGAGTAGCGGGGGAGCGCGGCGCATCGATCGGTGGTGATGACTTCCTCCGGAGCACCACCAGCGTGGACGAGTCGCACCTCGATCGCGGAGACTGCCCTTCGGTTCGGGTCCTATCGATTTGACGAGACTCGAAGTATGGCCGGGGTGCGCATCGTTGCCCTTGCGCATCGCTACGATTGTGTTCGCAGGCGACATGCAACAACCGCACGTCGCAGGCATGGTGGCCGTAGCTCAGCCTGGTAGAGCGCCTGGTTGTGGTCCAGGAGGTCGCGGGTTCGAACCCCGTCGGCCACCCCAATTCGCCCTTTCCCCTAGTCAACGATGGAGAGACTGTGCACACTGAGGTCAGCGAGACGGGCCGCTTCGAGCGGACCCTGACGATCCAGCTCGAAGAGTCCGAGCTCGAAGCAGCAAAGACGAAAGCGGCACGGAAGATCTCCGGCGAGATGAAGATCAAGGGGTTCCGTCCGGGGAAAGCCCCTCGATCGATCGTCGAGCGGATGGTGGGCGCGGATCATCTTCGCTCTGAAGCGATCGAAGAGGCCATCCCCGCAACGGTGGGCGCGGCTATCGACGAAAGCGGACTCGACCCTGCAACGGTCCCGTCGGTCACGGAGATCCGTGATCTGGACGACGGCGGTGTCGAAGTGGATGTTCTCGTTACGCTGTGGCCCGTTCTCGATGCCATTCCGGACTTCGACGGTCGCACGATCGAGATCGATCCGCCGACCGTCTCTCAGGAAGAGATCGATCACCAGATCGATGCGCTCCGGAATCAGTTCGCCGACCTCGAAGACGTCGATCGCGCAGCTGACGACGGTGATTTCGTAACGATCGATGTGTCGGCGAGTGTCGACGGCGTGGAGATCGAGCAGGCCGCAGCGAACGACCTTCTGTACGAGATCGGCTCCAGATCGTTCTTCCCGGGGCTCGACGAGATCCTCGTCGGCGCGGCCGTCGGTGATGAGGTGGAAGGCGAAGGCACACTGCCCGACGGATTCACGAACGACGGTGATCAGGACGTCATGCTGCAAGCACTCGTCAAAGAGGTCAAGGCCAAGCAGCTTCCCGAGATCACCGACGAGTTTGTATCCGACGTCACAGAATTCGAGACGGCAGACGAACTCCTTGAAATGATTAACGACAATCTCCGTGGCTACAAGATCGAGGCTGCACGGTCGGCGTTCCAGGAGCGGGCCGTTGAGCAACTCGTCGCAGACGTCGACCTCGAACTGCCGAAGGCGCTCGTCGATGCCGAGGCGGAGGCACGCGTTCGGAACCTCCTTGACCGCCTCGAGTCGGACGACGTCGGATTCGAGGACTATCTCCGGATCATCGGTCGGGACCAGGTCGAATTCGTTGAGGATGTCAGAGTCCAGGCGACATCGGCGCTCGCAACACGGGTGGTGCTCGAGAGCATCATTGCCATCGAAGACATGGAAGTCGGCGAGGACGACTTCAGCGGCGCACTCGAGTCGATTGCCGCAGGTTCGGAGATGCCTGTGGAAGAATTGCAGAAGATGCTTGAGGAGAGCGGCCAGATCGAGTCGTTGGCCGATGATATTCTCAGGCGGAAGGCACACGACCGGATCTCCGAAGCGGCGGTTGCGGTCGATGCCGAAGGGAACACGATCGACTTGACTCCGGTTACGGTCGACGACCAAGACGACGACGAAGACGACGAAGACGACGATGACACCATCGGGGATGATGGCCAGGACGAAGATCAGTCCCCAGAAATCGAGGAATGAGATGAGCTACCTAGTTCCCACCGTTGTTGAGCAGACGCCCCGGGGTGAGCGGGCATTCGACATCTACAGTCGGCTTCTGAAGGATCGCATCGTCTTCCTCGGCACCCCGATCGATGACGGTGTCGCCAACATCATCATGGCTCAGTTGCTCCACCTCGAGGGTGAGGATCCGGACAAGGACATCAACCTCTACATCAACTCACCGGGCGGTTCCACCTACGCCCTGATGGCGATCTACGACACGATGCAGTTCATCAAGCCGGACGTCGCCACCTACTGCATGGGTCTCGCCGCATCGGCAGCCGCGGTTCTGCTCGCCGGCGGAACGAAGGGCAAGCGATTCGCTCTCCAGCACTCGCGTGTGATGGTGCATCAGCCTCACGTGTCCGGTGTCGGAGGCCAGGCGACCGACATCGAGATCCACGCCAAGGAGATCCTGAAGACACGTGAAGAGATCAACGAGATTCTCGCTCTTCACACAGGGCGTCCCCTCGAGATGATCTCAAGCGACACGGACAGGGACTTTTGGCTCAGCGCCGAGGAGGCTGTCGAGTACGGTGCTATCGACGCGGTGCTCAAGAGCCGCCAACTCGAAGCCGTCGAAGGGTAGGGAGACCGTACGTGGCCAAATACGAGGGAGCCGAACTCCTCAAGTGCAGCTTCTGCGGGAAGTCGCAGAAACAGGTCAAGAAGCTGATCGCCGGGCCGGGCGTCTACATCTGTGACGAATGCGTCGACCTCTGCAACGAGATCATCGACGAGGAGCTCACCGAGACCGAAGAGGTTTCCTTCTCGGAGCTTCCGAAGCCCCACGAGATCTTCGACTTCCTCGCCCAGTACGTCATCGGCCAGGACCAGGCGAAGAAGATCCTCTCCGTCGCCGTGTACAACCACTACAAGCGGGTTCGTGCCGGCCAGCGGATGACCGACGAGGACGTAGAGCTCCAGAAGTCCAACATCCTGATGGTCGGTCCCACGGGCACCGGCAAGACGCTCTTGGCTCAGACACTGGCACGCCTCTTGAACGTCCCGTTCGCCATCGCCGACGCCACCGCGCTCACCGAGGCCGGGTACGTTGGTGAGGACGTCGAGAACATCCTTCTCAAGCTGATCCAGGCCGCCGACTTCGACATCAAGCGAGCCGAGACCGGGATCATCTACATCGACGAGATCGACAAGGTGGCGCGCAAGGCCGAGAACCCGTCGATCACCCGTGACGTCTCCGGAGAGGGTGTTCAGCAGGCGCTCTTGAAGATCCTCGAGGGAACGCAGGCTTCCGTACCGCCGCAGGGCGGGCGCAAGCATCCGCATCAGGAGTTCCTCCAGATCGATACCACCGACATGCTGTTCCTTTGCGGCGGCGCGTTCGCCGGCCTCGAAGAAGTCATCCAGAAGCGGATCGGCAAGAACTCCATCGGATTCGGCGCCGAGGTTCATTCCGTCGATGGTCGCAGGCCGTCCGAGCTGCTCAGCGAGGTGCTCCCGGAGGATCTGCTGGGGTATGGCCTCATCCCGGAGTTCATCGGACGTCTCCCGGTCATCGCAACCGTTGATGATCTGGATGTCGACGATCTCGTACACGTGCTGACGCAACCGAAGAATGCCCTCGTCAAGCAGTATGAGAAGTTCTTCGAGATGGACGGTGTCGAGCTCGTCGTTACCGAAGAGGCGTTGCGCGCCATTGCCGAGCAGGCGATGAATCGGGGTACCGGCGCTCGCGGCCTCCGGGCGATCATGGAAGAGGTTCTGCTCGACACGATGTACGAGCTTCCCGCCAGGTCGGATATCGCCAAGGTCGTCATCGACGAGGAGGTCGTTCGGGACCGGGTGAACCCGACACTGGTTCCCATCACGGAGCTCGCGTCGTCCGACATCCCCGAAGAACGCTCGGCCTGAGCCGACGAGATGGGACGCTGGCAACGGAACGCCAAGGTGGCGTTCATCGGATCTCATGGCATCCGCAAAACCACCGCTGCCCACGGATTCGCGAACGCCATGCAGCGAGCCGGACGCTCCGTCGAGTACGGCCGTGAGGTTGTGCGTGACAATCCTCTCGGGATCAACGAGGGAGCCACCGGGGAAGCGCAACTCTGGGTACTGGTCTCTCAGGTTCGCCAGGAACTGACGCTGGCTCCCAAGGCGGAGGTCCTCGTCCTCGACCGGGGTGTGATGGACAACTACGCCTACTACCTTCGGGCGTGCGGAGGAGAAGACCGTTTCGCCGTCGCCCCGATGGTGGAGGAGTGGTCGAAGACGTACGACATGGTCATCCGCCTTCACCCCGACGTCGATCTGTCGTCGGATGGCGTCCGATCCACGTCGGACGAGTTCCGCTTGGAGATCGAGGGCATCCTCGACGCCCATCTCGAGGACTTCATCGAGGAACAACGACTTGTCGACATCCAGGCATCCGAGATCGGAGACGGCTACGACTGGTGGCCGATCGCCGAGCGCCTAGCGGCCCTGGTCCAAGAACCCCTCTTCGCTGACGGAGTACCGAAACGCAGATCCAGTCGCAAGCGTAAGGCCACGGGTTCAGCCGACTCGCAACTCGCCTTTGATGACGAGTAGATCAGTAGCAAGTAGATCAGACTGATCTACTGATCTACTTCTCCCTCATCCCCGATTTCCATACATGCGTGACACGGTCCGGGTCGCCCCACGGGGCATTGTCTTCGAGGGGGTTGAAGTCGAGGGCGATGACGTCGGCGTCGTAGCCGTCTCTCAGCTGGCCCGATCTCGGTGCTTGCGGACCGAGCGTCAGCGGCCCGTTCGCCGTGGATGCTTCGATGGCTTCGAGGGCCGTCATCCCGGCATCCTGGAGGAAACGAATCTCTGCGCCGTTCTGCCCGTATGACCCGGGGGTGAAGATGTCGGTCCCCATTGCGATCGTGACGCCGTTCGCGATCGCGATCTTCATCGCCTGCGAGTGGTGATCGGCGACCATCACGCCCTTCTCGTAGGCGTACCGGGGGAGCGATGCCTCCATCTGGAGGAGCTGATCCACGATGAAACGGGTCGGCACGTAGATCGTGCCTCGCTCGGCCATGAGAGCGGCGGTCTCCTCATCGAGATAGGAGCCGTGCTCGATGGTCTGGCAGCCTGCAGCGACCGCCGCCTTGATCCCGGGGAGCCCGTGAGTGTGGGCGGCGACGTAGCGTTCCGCCCGACCGGCCTCTTCGACGATCGCTCGGAGTTCCTCGTCGGAGAACTGCTGATGGATCGGATGGTCGATCTCTGACATGACCCCACCTGATGCGCAGATCTTGATGACCTTGGCGTTCTTGCGGAGCTGCTTGCGGACCGCCTTGAGGCACGAAGGAACGCCATCGCAGATCTCGCCGAGCCAGCGTTCGGAGCTCTCGATGAAGTCGAGGTCGAAGGAGTGGCCGTCGGCGTGCCCGGCCGTCGTGGAGAGGATCCGTCCAGCGCCGTAGATATTGGGTCCCCGGACACTGCCATCGTTGATCACCTTCGCGAAGTCGAGGCCGAAGCCGCCGACTTCCCGCACGCTGGTGACGCCCCCGTCAAGAGTGGCAGAGGCATCGGCGGCGGCCCGGACCGCCATCTCGGCGATCGTGGTGTGCAGCGTGTCGTGCATGTCGGTCGTCGTGAGCCCGATGAAGTGGATGTGCGAGTCCCACAGGCCCGGCATCGTCACGGGAACTGCGGTCGTCACGGCATCGGGGGTGTCAGGAGCATCCGAAGAGGGACCGGCGAAAGCGATCGTCCGTCCTTCCATGATCACGGTCCCGTTCTCGATGGGTTGGCCCCGGCCGGGGATCAGCAGGTCGGCGTCGATGCGTACGGTCATGAGATTCCTCCGGTTGGTCGCAGGCCCACGGTAGCGGGAGGGCGCCGAGCCGCAGTCGTGCGTGTCTACAGCCATGACAGTCATGGCTCTAGGCACAAACGATGGGCGGGAATGACCAAGATCCAGACGCTGGTGTCTACGTTCACATCTGTTGTGTTCGTAGGCACAAACGATGGGATCGGAGGCTCGATCGGCCGTGTCATGCGGGTGACTAGTCATTCGAACCCATCGGCTTTGTGTCTCGACGAATACCGACAGTGGTCGTACCGTGTGGGTCAGTTGGTAGGAAGCAACATCTCGGTTCGGGCGAGCAGGGGAAACGGTGGGGCGGGGCCGGGGATAACAGAATCCCCGGCTCCTTCCGTTGATGGCTCGTCACCACCTGTATCATCCGGGATTCGCTGTATCAACCGATGACCGAGGGGCATGATGAAGGCAACCTACGACCCGAGCGCCGTCGAATCGCGCTGGTACGACGTGTGGGAGGATGCCGGCGCCTTCCGCCCTGAGATCAACCCCGATGGCGAGCCGTACTCGATCGTCATCCCGCCTCCGAACGTCACCGGCGTGCTCCACATGGGCCACGCCCTCGATCTGTCGATCCAGGATGTCCTGATCCGCAGGAAGCGCATGCAGGGCTACGCCGCCCTCTGGGTCCCCGGCACCGACCACGCAGGAATCGCAACGCAGAACGTCGTGGAACGCGAACTCGCCAAAGAAGACATAAGCCGCCACGATCTCGGCAGGGAACGCTTCATCGAACAGGTCTGGGAGTGGAAGGCGAAGTCGGGGAATCGCATCACCGAGCAGATGCGCACGATGGGATTCTCAACCGACTGGACCAGGGAGCGCTTCACGTTCGACGAGGGCCTGTCCGACGCGGTCCGCAAGGTGTTCGTCAGCCTCTACAACGAGGGGCTGATCTATCGGGGCAACCGGATCATCAACTGGTGCCCCCGTTGCCACACCGCGATCTCGGAGATCGAGGTCGAGCACGAAGACGAAGTGGGGGAGTTGACCCACATCAAGTACCCGTTCGTGGAAGGTGACGGGTACATCACCGTCGCCACGACACGACCCGAGACCATGCTCGGCGACACCGCCGTCGCGGTGCACCCCGATGACGACCGCTACCGCGACGCCGTCGGCCGCATGATCCGCCTCCCGCTGCTCGACCGCGAGATCCCTGTCGTCGCCGACGAAGGCGTCGAACTCGAGTTCGGAACGGGTGCCGTCAAGGTCACCCCCGCTCACGACCCGCTCGACTTCGAGATCGGGCAACGGCACGGACTCGAAGAGATCCAGGTCATCGACACCGAGGCACGCATCACAGCCCAGGGCGGCCAGTTCGCGGGTCAGGATCGCTTCGAAGCCCGGGAAGCCGTTAGACACGAGTTGAAGAAGCGCGGTTTCCTCGAGCGCATCGACGACCACCACCACTCGGTCGGCCACTGCTCGCGGTGCGGAACGGTCGTGGAACCCATGCTCTCACTGCAGTGGTTCGTCAAGGTCCAGCCTCTGACGGTCCCCGCCATCGAATCCGTGAAGGAAGGGCGCACCCGGTTCATCCCCAAACGATGGGAGAACAACTACTTCCACTGGATGGAGAACCTGCGCGATTGGTGCATCAGCCGGCAGCTGTGGTGGGGCCACTCGATCCCCGCCTGGTACTGCGACGATTGCGGTGAAGTGATCGTCACAGAAGATGTCCCGACCGTGTGCCCGGCATGCGAGAGTACTTCCCTAACGCAGGATCCGGATGTGCTCGACACGTGGTTCTCGTCACAGCTCTGGCCGTTCTCGACGATGGGCTGGCCCGAAGAGACCGACGATCTCGCCAGGTACTACCCGACGAGCGTGCTCGTCACCGGTTTCGACATCATCTACTTCTGGGTAGCCCGGATGATGATGGTGGGCCTGTATTCCACCGGCGAGGAGCCGTTCGCCGACATCTCGATCCACGGCCTGATCCGTACTCCAGACGGCCGCAAGATGTCGAAATCTTCAGGCAACGCACTCGATCCTCTCGAACTCGTCGAACGGTACGGCGCCGATCCGCTGCGGCTCTCCCTCATCCAGGCGGCGGCACCCGGCCACGACGTTCCGTACGACGAGGCGTGGACGGATGCTGCCAGGCGATTCGGGAACAAGCTGTGGAACGCCCTGCGGTTCGCCGTCGAACATATGAAGATCGTCGATGTCCCCGTCGACGGCGGTTATCCGGATGATCCGGGTCCCGAAGACTCCTGGATCCTGGAACGGCTCGCAGAGGTCACCGCCGAGTTCGATCGACTCTTCGACGAGTATCGATTCTCCGACGCATACGGTCTCCTCTACAACTTCGCCTGGGCCGAGGTCTTCGACTGGTATCTCGAGATGGCGAAGGGGTCGTTGCGCGACGAAGACCGCGCACCCGTTACCCGGGCGACGCTCGGGGTTGTGCTGCGCGACCTCCTCAAGCTCTTCCACCCGGCCATCCCGTATCTCACCGAGGAGCTCTGGAGCGAGCTCGGTGACGGGAGCCTTCTGATCACGGCCCCGTGGCCTACGCCACCCGCAGCGACCGGTCCGGAGGGGATGGCCACGATGCAAGACCTCATCGTGAGGCTGCGTCGGTTCCGATCAGAGCATCAGATCAGTCCGAAGACGCCGATCGAGATCACGGTCAATGATCCGGATGGCCTCGCTGAGGAGTGGTGGGCCGACCACCTCAAAGCCCTCGCAGGCTGCACCGTCACATACGGTGAGCCACCGACCGGGAGTGCCGTCAGCCGGGTCATCGCCGACACGGTCCAGGCGTTCATTCCGCTCGAGGGGCTCGTCGACGTCGATGCGGAGAGGAAACGCTTGAAGAAGTCGATCACGGATGGCGAATCCGATCTGGAGCGTTCACGGGCCAAGCTCGCCAACCCGAACTTCCGGGACCGAGCCCCCGCTGAAGTGGTCGCGGCAGAAGAGGTCAAAGTCGCTTCGGCGGATGAGCGCATCGCCAAGCTCCGGGCACAACTCGAAGAGCTCGGCTGACATGGACAGATCGATCCCGATCATCGCCGACCGAGCCGACGCTGAATCGTTCCTCGACGAGCGCATCGGCCAGGGCGTGAAACCGGGCCTCGAGCGCATCACAGGTGTCCTCGAGTTCATGGGGAACCCGCAGTTCGACTATCCGGTCATCCACGTTGCAGGGACGAACGGCAAGACGACGGTCACGCGCCTCGTCGGCGACATTCTCGGTGCGCACGGGATCCGGACCGGCACGTTCACATCGCCGCATCTGCACCGTTTGGAGGAGAGGTTCTCGGTCGACGGTGTGCCGATGACGGCCGACGCATTCACCCAGGCCGTCTCCGACATAGCGTGGTTCGTCGAGGAGTACGAGCGCCGCGAGGACAGCGGAATCACCTACTTCGAGGTAACTGCAGCGCTCGCGTTCTCGATGTTCGCAGAGATCGCTCTCGACGTTGCGATCATCGAAGTGGGCATGGGTGGCCGGTGGGATGCGACGAACGTCGTCGATTCAGCGGTCGCCGTGATCACCGGGATCTCCCTGGACCACGTCGAGTATCTCGGCGAGACCGTCGCAGAGATAGCGGCAGAGAAGGCGGCCATCATCGGACAAGAAGGGGTCGTGGTCACCGGTCCACTCCCTCCAGCCGCCGAAGGAGCCATCACGGTGCACGTCGATGAGATGGACGCGAAGTGGTTCCGCTCGGGGGACGCCTACTCCATCGCGAACGAGGTCCGGGCGGTTGGCGGTTGGATGGTCGACATCGTCGGCATCTACACGGACTACACCGACCTCTACCTCCCGATCCACGGACGGCACCAGATCGACAATCTTGCAACGGCGATCGCAACGGCCGAGGCGTTCCTCGAGCGTGCCCTCGATATCGATGCCCTCCGGGATGCGCTGGCGGCGACCACCCAACCGGGCCGAATCGAAGTCGTTCACCATCGCCCACTCGTCATCATCGACGGAGCACACAACGTGGAAGGCGTGCAGGGCCTGGCCTCCGCCCTGAGGGACGAGTTCCCCGCGACCGACTGGCAGATCGTTGCGGGCATGAGGGGAGACCGATCACCCGGTGAGATCCTCGAACCGCTCGCTGGTCTCGTCGGTCATCTCTGGGCAACCGCACCGGATGACCCTGGAGCGATTGCACCGTCGGTCGTTGCCTCATCCGCAGGTTCCACGTTGGACTGTGAAACGACGGTCGTTGAAGACGTGTCGGATGCGGTAGCCGAGGCGATGAGCGCCGCCGGGCCCAAAGGGGCGGTTGCGGTCGTCGGGTCGCTCTATGTCGCAGGCGAGGCCCGGGAGTCCCTCATCGGCACCGGATTCCACCCATCGGGAGTGCACGTTCGGCTCGAGTCGGTGGTCGACGACGACACCGAAGACGATGACGACGAGCCCTGGGTGGAGACCGACGACGCCTGGGCGGAAGCCGACGACGACGGGTAGCCTTCCCGCCCATGGCAATTGAATCAACTTTCATCATGGTGAAGCCCGACGGTGTGCGGCGGGGTCTCGTCGGCGAGGTCATCTCTCGTTTCGAGAACAAAGGCTTGACGCTCGACAAGATGCGGATGCTGACGATCGACGACGATCTAGCGTCTCGTCACTACGCCGAGCACGTCGACAAGCCGTTCTACGGAGAACTCGCAGCGTTCATCACGAGCGGGCCCGTCGTCGCAATGCAGTGGTCGGGCGAGTCGGCGGTGGTCGTCGCCAGGACTCTGATGGGCACGACCAACCCTGCAGAGGCGGCTCCAGGGACCATTCGCGGAGATCTCGGAGCGATCATCACCGAGAACATCGTCCACGGATCGGACTCACCGACGAGCGCCGAGCGAGAGCTCGGACTGTACTTCTAAGCCCGCTACTCGCTCTCCTAGTTACACTGACACCACACTCCCAGGAAATGCTCCCATGAACAGCCTTCTGTCCTTCACAGGTCGGGACATGGCCATCGACCTCGA
>JAOZMA010000337.1 GCA_029934555.1 Acidimicrobiia bacterium
GGGGGACGCGAGGAGCTTGCGACGAGCAGGGGGGCACCGGCAGGTTCGCAGGGGCGTCTGCATCCGGGACTCTTGGAGTCGAGGCGGCCCCCTCTGGCCCTTCGGCCCATCTCCCCCA
Organism: Acidimicrobiia bacterium; assembly: GCA_029934555.1. Lineage (GTDB taxonomy): Bacteria > Actinomycetota > Acidimicrobiia > Spongiisociales > UBA5794 > JAHEEL01. Next base: position 119 of record JAOZMA010000337.1, read on the forward strand.
CCTGCCGGCGGGGGAGAATGTCAGAGAGCCCCTGCCCGCACTATCACCCAGATCGTGGCCACCTGTAGCACCTCGAACCCCGGCCCTACCATGACATCCCGCCGGTGAACCCGACCACGAACCGCGGATCCAGGCTGAGGGGGAGGAAGAAGACAGCGCCCTATCCGTGCGCCTTCGGCGCAGCGGACAGCACACAGTTGACATCTGACATCCGGTCCTCTCGCGGGGTCTTCGGGCTGTTGGCTGTTGGCTGTCCGCTGTCCGCTCCTCCATCACATCCTCTCCGGAACCTCTATGCCCAACGTGTCCAACAGCAACGTCAGGACTCTCAGGGTCAGGTCTACGAGAGAGAGCCATGACGCCTGGCGGATCGGGTCCTCTTCGCGGAGGATGTGGCACGCTTCGTAGAAGCGGTTGAAATCGGTCGCAACCTCGTAGGCGTACTCGGTGAGCACGTTCGGCGCACGCACGTCGACGGCTCGCTCGATGACCTCCGGCAGGAGCAGCAAGCGAAGGATCAGACCCCGCTCCTGATCCACGGTCGGTGCGACGATCGGCCCGGGGGTGAGACCTGCCTCACCGGCCCGGCGCAGGATCGACTTGATCCGCACCGCTCCGTACTGCAGATACGGCCCGGTCTTCCCCTCGAACGAGGTGAAGCGGTCGAGATCGAAGATGTAGTTCGACGTGCGGTGGTTCGAGAGATCACCGAACTTCAGGGCACCGAGACCGACCTGTCTCGCGATCCGGTCGCGCTCCTCGTCCGGGTAGTCCTGGGCGATCTCTGCTTCGTCGAGTCGAGCCCGCGCCGCATCGGTGACGATCTTCATGAGATCGGCGAGACGCAGTACGCCACCCTCACGAGTCTTGAACGGCGTCCCGTCCGGTCCGTTGACGGTCCCGAACGCGGTGTGTTCCATCCCGACCGGCTCCGGAGCGATGCCCGCCAGCCGGGCTGCTCGGAAGACCTGCTCGAAGTGGAGCCCCTGACGGGCGTCGACGACGTAGAGGACCAGGTCGTAGCCCTCCTCGACCCGCTGATCGAGGGTCGCGAGGTCCGTCGTCGAGTAGAGGTAGGAGCCATCCGAGCGCGTCAGCAGCAGCGGTGGCATCTCCGTCTTGTCTGAGTCCTTCTCGACCTGGACGACGATCGCTCCGTCGGATTCGACCGCGAGACCATCTTCCGTCAGTCGATCGACCAGCGGCGCAAGCCGATCATGAACGGTGCTCTCTCCACGCCACAGGTCGAACTCGACGCCAAGTGCGGCGAAGTCCTTCTTCTGCTCAGCCACCGACACGTCGTGATAGTGGCGCCACAGCGCCAGGTACCCGGGGCGTCCGTTCTGGAGGTCGAACGTGGCTTGCCGGGCACGCTCGGCCTCCTCCGGTTCGTTCTTGCAGCGATCGACAACGACCGGGTACATCTCGGACAGATCGTCGAGCGTCACCGGCGAGTCCTCCGGGTACTGACCGGTGAAGTCGGCGTCGAAGTACGGGAGATCGGGTTGATGCCGTTCGAGTTCGATGATCAGTTGACCGATCGGCATGCCCCAGTCGCCCATGTGGATGTCACCGTCGACCTCGTGCCCGGCGACACGGAAGAGTCGCTTGAGACTCTCCCCGATGATCGACGCACGGAGATGCCCGACGTGCATCGACTTGGACATGTTCGGACCGCCGTAGTCGACTATCACCTTCAGCTTGGGATCCGGTGCACCGATGCCGCATCGCGCGTCTTCTTCCATCGCCTGGGCGTTGCCGGCCAGGTACTCGTCGGTCACGGTGATGTTGATGAAGCCGGGGCCGGCGATGTCGAGCGACGCGTAGATCCCTCGGTCCGTCAGACCGTCGAGGACCGCCTGGGCGAGATCGCGCGGATTGCGTCCGGCACGTTTCGCCGCTGCAAGCGCACCGTTGCACTGGTACTGAGCGAGTTCGGGCCGCTGCGAGGGAACGACGAGACCCGCAGAGCGGTCGATGCCAGCCGCTTCGAACGCGTCACCGAATCGTTGTGAGAGATCTTTGAGAAGAGACATGTCACCCGTTTTCAGACAGAGAGAGTTGTAAGGGTCCCGGAGGTTACAATCCTTTCAGCGCCCCAGTAGCTCAGGGGATAGAGCACTGGCCTCCGGAGCCGGGAGCGCAGGTTCGATTCCTGCCTGGGGCACGGCCGGCGGCGGAGCCGCCGGCGATGGTCGAGCCTCACTTCGTTCGGCGTAGTCCGTACTCCGTACTCCGTAGTCCGTAGTCCGTAGTCCGTAGTCCGTAGTCCCTCGAAGCTTCCCACCGTCTTGCTCGCAGCTCCCTGATCTACTGATCTACTGCTCTACTGATCTACTGCTCTACTGATCTACTCCCACCTAGGGCCGTTCTTCCCTAATCATTCTGACCGACCCTTGGTGTGCAACGATTTCCGTCTGGTCGCTTGTGAACGAATTCACATTCGTCGCTGTCATTCCTAAGATTCTCGTGAACGACGGAGGCGACTTCAGATGCAGCCCGAAGGCATCAGCGACAAGCAACCGACGACCCGCATCTGCGATGGCCGTGGAGTCCGCTCGTGACCG
>JAOZMA010000056.1 GCA_029934555.1 Acidimicrobiia bacterium
GTAGTCCGTAGTCCGTAGTCCGTAGTCCGTAGTCCGTAGTCCGTAGTCCGTATTCGGTATTCGGTACCTAGTGGAACCTCGGCCTGATCTGCTGATCTACTGATCTACTGGGCTACTCTTTCCCCCACAAACGAACACCGACCGGAGATCAACCCAAGCGCCTGCCCTCGCGACTCGCGAGGTGACGAGGAAGAGGGACTATCGAACAGTCGGCGGGTGCCCTCTCGGCCGCTCACGGTCGTTACGGGATCGGGCAAAACCCGGGAGTGATTCCGGGGACAAACCCATTCCGAGTGAGGCGGGAAGCAGTCCCGCAGCGCCCTCCGGTCCAACCTCAAGGAGGCCGCGCGCGTGTGTGGAATCATGGGCTATGTGGGGCCACAGGAAGCTGCCCCCATCATCATGGATGGGTTGAAGCGCCTCGAGTATCGAGGCTATGACTCGGCGGGCATCGCGATTAGCGATGGATCTATCAGGGTCTCCAAGGCCGAGGGCAAGATCGTCAATCTCGAAGTGCTGCTCGAGGCCGAGCCATTGGCCGGCCACATCGGCATCGGTCATACCCGGTGGGCTACCCACGGGCCACCCTCCGACGCGAACGCTCATCCCCATTCGGATCCATCGGGGGAGTTCGTTGTGGTGCACAACGGGATCATCGAGAACTTTCAGGATATCAAGGATGAACTCGCCGCTCACGGGTCCGAGTTCACATCCGAGACGGATACGGAGCTGCTCGCTCATCTTGTGGCACGCGAGTACGACGGCGATCTGGCCGATGCTGTCCGCAAGACCGTTGCGCTCTCCGAAGGGGCATACGCGATGGTCGTGATGTCAAGCAGGGAGCCGGAGAAGATCATCGCTGTGCGGAAGATCAGCCCGTTGGTTATCGGCCTCGGCGAGGGGGAGACGTTCCTCGCGTCTGACATACCGGCGGTGCTCCATCACACCCGTGACTTCCTGATCATCGAAGACGACGAGATGGTCATCGTCACCGCTGAAGGGGCGTCGGTGGAGACGATCGACGGCGAACCGATCGATCGTGAGATCACTCACATTGACTGGGATGCCGAGCAGGCGGAGAAGGGTGGCTACGAGCACTTCATGCTGAAGGAGATCTACGAGCAGCCCGAAGTGATCACAGAGACGCTTGCCGGACGGCTTAGCGAAGACGGAACCGTCTGGCTCGAAGATGTCGTGTTCGACGACGCCTACATCGCCGAGCTCGATCGGGTGTGGATCACGGCGTGTGGAACGGCGTACCACGCCGGTCTCATCGGCCAAGAGATCTTCCGCCGCATATTGAGGATCCCCGCGAATGTCGAGTATGCCCACGAGCTGAGGTACGCCGACCCCATCATCGGTCCGCGCGAGCTGCTGATAGCGATCTCCCAGTCCGGTGAGACGGCAGATACGCTCGCCGCAGCGAGGATCGCTCCCGATCACGGCTCGCGTATGCTCTCGGTCACCAACGTGGTCGGTTCCACGCTGTCACGTTATGCGGACGACATCCTTTACACCCGGGCTGGCCCGGAGATCTCGGTTGCGTCGACCAAGGCGTACATGGCGATGCTCATCGCCCAGTACTTGCTCGTACTGCGGCTCGGGGCGGCGAGGGGTACCGTCGACGAGGCCCGTGCGCGAGCCGTTGCTCACGGGTTGCATCTCATGCCGGCCGCCATCGAGGAGGTCCTCCGTCGCGAGGACGAAGTCGTGGCTGCGGCCGAGCGGATCGTCGACGCGGACGATGTCTACTTCATCGGTCGCGGCCTCGACTATGCGATCGCCATGGAAGGCTCTCTCAAGCTGAAGGAGATCTCCTACCTGCACTCGGAGGCGATGCCGGCCGGGGAACTCAAGCACGGGACCCTCGCCCTCATCACAGAGGGCGTGCCGGTGGTGGCGATCATCACCCAACGCTCCGTGTACGGCAAGACGATCTCGGCGATCCAGGAAGTCAAGGCTCGAGGCGGTTACGTGATCGCAGTCGCCTACGACACCGATACCGAGATCGAGAGACACGCGGACATGGTGCTGCGGATTCCTGACATGGATGACCTGCTCGCACCGGTAGCGGCAGTGGTGCCGCTGCAACTGCTCGCATATCACGTCGCGCGACTGCGCGGGCACGACATCGATCAACCGCGTAATCTTGCGAAGTCGGTAACGGTCGAATAGATCGATCCGACGCGAGTCCGGTTGGAGCGAGGAGAGCGCACATGGAGATCATGGGACTTGGGGTGGACCTCATCGAGATCGACCGCGTTCGAGATCTGTTCGATCGCTACGGTGACGCCTTCCGTCGACGCTGCTTCACCGACCACGAGTGGGAGTACGCCGGTCGGTTTTCGGATCCGTCCGCACGCCTGGCCGCACGGTTCGCCGGCAAAGAGGCGGTCATGAAGAGCCTCGGCACGGGCTGGCGCCATCTTCGGTGGGCCGATATCGAGATCACCGGGGGAGGCCGGCCACGTGCGGTCCTGACCGGACGGGCCGCCGTCCGGGCGGAGATGCTCGGCGTCACCGAGGTCCTCGTCACGATCACCCACGCCCGCGATCAAGCGGTAGTGATGGCGATCGCGGTGGGCCCGAACCCCTAACCCTGCCCGTCGTTTGTGTCTACGTTCACAACAGTTGTGAATACTCACGCGAGCGACTGGCTCACCTAACTTCCGCACCGTCGTTTGTGCCTATGTTCACAACAGTTGTGGTTCTAGACACGAGCGATCTGTCCTGTGGCATGCGACCCGGCGCGAAGCACCGTCTGGAGCACCTCGTCAGGGTCATCGTTGAGCATCCGGTACGTGAATCTCAACACGCGGTATCCGTAAGCAACGGCCAAATTGTCTCTGCGACGATCATTCTCGAAGTCCGCGCGCTTCGTGTGATAGGTGCGACCATCACCTTCGATGATGAGTGCCCATGGCCGGATATAGGCATCGATCCGATGAGGTAGCTCATGCCACCACGAGAGTCTTGCCTGGAGATCCACCTGTGGAATCCTCGGGTCGTCGAGGACTCGCAACAGCAGCGCCTCGAGAACGCTTTCGGATGGCACGTAGTCGTCGGTGATCTCCTCGACGGTCTCACGAAATGCCACCGTCCCCGAGAGGCGACATCCGTCGTAGACGTCGAGCACAGAGCGAAGCTCATCGGCCGTGACTTTGCCACGCACGAGACAGTCGTCGATTGTTCGCTGCAATTGCGATGGCGGGAGACGAGATGCGAGATCAAAGATTGTGGTCGGTGCGTCCGTGGTCGGTATGCGGTCGATGAGTACGAGCTTGAGCGTCTTGAAGTCCGATCGGCGACGTACGATCGCGAGCTTGCTTGCTGCGTTCCCGCTCGCAGGAACGGTGATCTCCGGTCTTCCTTGTCGGCAGTTGGCCATGCCATGGAGTGCTCCGGCGGTGACTCCCGAGGCGCGAGCTCTGTTCTTGGTGAGGATGGAAGCCATCACTTGCCGGTGCCACGTTGGCGGAGACGAGTCGAGCGCGTACACGGCGTAGTCGAGGTCGATCCATGCTCCGGTGGAGCGTCGGTACTCGATCTGTCGTCGGGTAGCGCCGGTCGCCACGGCTTGCCGGTGGCTGAATACACCATGCTGCCGATTTGCGATGACGGCGAGGAGGCGATCGATGTCAGACACGGGTACAACGTGCCATATGCGGGCGCCCGTTGGAAGAGGTTCGACAGTCCGGGGGAAACGAGTGTCAGTCGTTCGTGTGAGAAAGCACAACAGTTGTGAACGTAGACACAAACGACGGTTTTGGGGGAGAGAGAACGCGAAGCGGGCGCGCCCCAGAGCGGCCCGCTTCTCTGGTCGAACCCGTCCCGGGGAGGGGTTTCTGCAGAATGCGGAGATAGGCGACGATGTTCTGCAGATCGGATTCCGATGTCCCGGGGGGATATCACCTTTCGGTGCTGTGTCCACTCCCACCAGAGATACCGGATCGCATACGGGTCGACCGGTTCTTGATTGCTCTTTCCTGGCTGGTGTCGCTCTTCTCCTGGCTCGGGGCCGGGGCATTTCATCCTCCGACCGAATTTCTTCCGCCCACCGAGCGTACGCGGAGTCTCAGATCCGCCCTAGAGTCGAATGGCCCACATCGCGCGATACCTTGCGGGGCCGCGAGGCACCCAATATTCGTTACCCTGCCCCCATGCGTCCTTCCTGGATCGAGATAGACCTCGACGCGATCGAATCGAACGTGCGGGTCATATGTGATGCCATCGCCCCGACCGTTGTGTGCGCCGTCGTCAAGGCCGACGCATACGGCCATGGAGATGTCCCCGTGGCGGAAGCGGCCCTCGACGGCGGCGCGACCCATTTGGCCGTCGCCCTCGTGTCGGAAGGCGTGCGCCTTCGCGAGGCGGGGATCGACGCCCCGATCATCGTCCTCTCCGAACCGCTTCCAGAGGAACTCGATGCCGTCGTCGGGTGGTCGCTGATTCCGATCGTCTATCGGAGTCGGTTCGTCGATGCGGTCGCTGAGACCGCAGACCGCCTCGGTGCCGCTCCGTACCCGGTTCACCTCAAGGTGGATACCGGCATGCATCGTGTCGGTGCGTCTCCGGTCGAGGCGATCGGCCTCGCGAGACAGATCGATGCCGACGAACGGCTGGTTCTCGAAGGGATCGCCACACATCTCTCGGTTGCCGAAGAGGACGCCGAGTTCACCGGCCGTCAGGTTGGCGCCCTCGCACAGTTTCGCGATCTCCTCGCATCCGAGGGCATCGACGTCGAGTACGTTCATGCGGCGAACACCGCAGGAGCCCTGGACCACACGGATGCCCGATTCGACCTCGCCCGCATCGGACTCGGCATCTATGGACTCCGACCGGCCCCGGGGACCGGCGGCGAACTCCCACTCGTCCCAGCGATGAAGGTTGTGTCGGCCGTGTCTTTCGTGCAGCGACTCCCCGCCGGAGCCCGGCCCTCGTATGGACGCGCTCGCCTGCTCGAGCGCCCATCGACCATCGCGACGGTTCCCCTCGGATACGCCGACGGCATTCCGCGTCGCCTCTCTGCTCTCGGTGGGGAAGTGCTGATCAGGGGGAAGAGGTATCCGTTCGCCGGCACCGTGACGATGGACCAGGTCATGATCGACGTTGGGGACGATCCTGTGGAAGTCGGAGATGAGGTCGTGTTCATCGGAGTGCAGGGTGACGAGGAGGTGACGGCGACTGAGTGGGCCGACCTGCTCTCCACTATCAACTACGAGATCGTCTGCCAGTTCGGGCCACGGCTGCCCCGCCACTACGTTCGCGGAGGATCCTGATGGAATACCCGACGATCACGGCTGTGCCCGGGGTCTCCGTGGGGCATCACACCGATGGTGCCGCCGCCACCGGTGTCACCGTGCTCACGTTCCCAGAACCCAACGTCGCAGTCGTGGACGTGCGAGGTGGTGCGCCGGGAACACGCGAACTCGGCACGCTCGGTGATGCCATCAAACCCGTCACGGTCAACGCGCTTGTCTTCGCCGGGGGGTCCGCATTCGGCCTGGCCGCAGCGACCGGCGTGGTCGTAGAGATCGAAGCGGAGGGGCGTGGCGCTCCCACCCCCGCGGGGCCGGTGCCCATCGTTCCGTCTGCGATCGTATTCGATCTGATGACAGGGGAGCAGCCGGGACGGCCCACTCCCGAGGACGGAGCAACCGCATACCGGAACCGAACCACCGGGCCCGTTCCACTCGGTCGCGTTGGGGCCGGTGCCGGCACGACCGTCGGAGCATGGCGTGGCCCGACGGCGATCCAGTTCGCAGGAGTCGGATCCGCTGCCGTGACCGTCGGCGACGCCGTGGTCGGTGCGTTGGTGGTTCTGAATGCCGCCGGCGATGTGTTCACACTCGAAGGCGAATCGCTCACCGGAGGTGAACCGGCATCGCTGGCGCCGGCCTTCGGCCCATCGCTCGGAGATAACACAACGCTCATCTGTGTCGCCACCGACGCTGGCGTCGAAGACCGCAACGAGCTACGCCGAGTCGCCATTCGAGCCCATGACGCCCTCGGTGCCTGCGTCCGGCCGACGCATACGCGGTACGACGGGGATTCGGCGTTCGTCGTGTCGTTCGGATCCAAGTCCGCCGACATCGACGTTGTACAGCAGGCGGCGTTCGTTGCAGTAGGTCGGGCGATCGAGTCTGCTCTCGGCGGATTCCGGGGTCCGGGATGAGCACGGAGGCCATCAAGAGACTCGATGAGCTACGGGTTGAGGCGCTCGCGTGCACCGCCTGCCGACTCTCGGAAGGACGCACGCAGGTTGTGTTCGGCGATGGTGACCCGGAAGCCGACGTTGTGTTCGTTGGCGAGGCCCCGGGACAGCATGAGGATGAGCAAGGGGTTCCCTTCGTCGGTCGATCCGGCCAGCTCCTCGATCGGCTGCTCGGTGAAATCGGACTCGATCGAAGCGATGTGTACATCGCCAACGTCGTGAAATGTCGCCCGCCCGGCAACCGGGACCCGCGACCTGACGAGATCGAGGCTTGCAAGGGCTATCTCAGCGAGCAATTGCGGCTCATCGATCCGAGAGTCGTGGTCACCCTCGGGAACTTCTCATCGAAGCTCCTCCTCAAGACCGAGACCGGGATCACGCGCGTCCGGGGCACGGCATACGAGTGGTGGGGACGCCGCCTTGTGCCGACCTTCCACCCGGCGGCCGCTCTGCGGGGGTCCACCCAGGTGCTCGAGGACATGAGGTATGACTTCGCTCTCGTCCGCGACACAATCGACGGTAACCTCGGTGTGGAGGCCGACGCGGCCCCGACTGAGGATCCGATCAAGCCTGATGTGGACCCTGAGCAACTCGGCCTGTTCGGCCGCTGAGATGAGCATGATCACCACACGAACCGAATCCCCTGAAGAGACGCTGGCCCTCGGCAGGCGCCTCGCATCGGTCCTCGGACCGGGCGATGTCGTCCTCCTCAGCGGTCGACTCGGTACGGGAAAGACGCTCCTCACCTCCGGTATCGCAGAGGGCCTCGGCGTGCCCGACACCGTTTCGAGCCCAACGTTCGTCATCGCCCGCGTCTACCGCGACGGCCTCGTGCCACTCGTCCACGCAGACGTCTATCGACTCGGATCGATCCTCGAGTTCGAAGACCTCGATCTCGAAGAGACGGCCGCGAACGGCGTGCTGGTCATCGAATGGGGAGAGGCCATCGAGGAAGCGATCGCTCCGGATCGGCTTGTCGTCGAGATCGAGATGGACGGAGAGACCGGACGCCGCTTCCGGATCATCCCGTTCGGTTCGTGGCTGGATCGCTCGTTGGAGGAGGTCGCATGAAGATCCTCGCCATCGAGACCGCGACCCCAGCATCCTCTGTGGCTCTGGGGGACGGCGGATCACTCGCAGCCATGAGTGTTCGCGTCGATCGCCGCGGGCACGTCAGCTTCCTCGTGTCGGCCATCGATTTCTGTTTCGATCAGGCGGGCTGGAATCGACACGACGTCGATGCCGTGGCCGTCGACGTTGGGCCGGGTCCGTTCACCGGCATCAGGGCTGGGATCGCGACCGCCCAAGCGTTCGCCGCCGGCGTGGGAGCTCCCGTCATCGCCGTCTCCTCTCTCACCGTTCAGGCGCTCCGTGCCGCGACCGGGCACCGACGGATCTGGTCGGTGGTCGACATGCGGAGGGGGCAGGTCGCCGCAGCTCCCTACCGGCCGCTCCCCGGCGGCGTCGCTCCCGATGGTCTTGCCGAGGTGCTGGGGGCCGAGGAGTTCCGATCGATTCTCGACACCGATGAAGCCGACACGCTGGTCGTAGGAGATTGGCAGGCGTTGCCGGAGACGATGTGGGGAGGGCTCCACCGGGTCCGTCGCGGCCGCCCCCGCTATCCGTCGGCCGACGTGATGCTCGAGATCGCAGCCATCCGTGCCGCTCACGGTGATTTCGTTGCGGCCGAAGACCTGCGGCCGGACTACATGCGCGAACCCGATGTGCAGATCAACTGGAAGACGTTCCGATCAGAGGGGCTCTGGCCATGACCATCAGGACCATGTCCCGCAGCGATGTCCCTGCGGTCGCCACCCTCGAACGAGTCATCTACCCGGAGCCGTGGTCGGCCAGGATCTTCTTCGACGAGTTGGCTCAGAGCAATCGCACCTACATCGTGGCGGTGGATGACGGGGAGATCGTCGCGTACGGCGGCGTGATGCTCATCGAAGATGATGCCCACGTCACGACGCTCGGCGTCGTTCCTGGATTCAGGCGTATGAGACTCGGGACGCGACTCCTCCTCGCTCTTGTCGAGAACGCTCTCAGCCGTGGCGCACGACATCTCACGCTCGAGGTACGGGCGACGAACACGGATGCGCAGAGACTCTATGAACGATTCGGATTCTCTCCCGTCGGAAAGCGCAAGGGCTACTACGCGGGGGAAGACGCCATCGTCATGTGGGCGCTCGACGTCGACGACGATGAATACGGCCTGCGACTCGAAGCGATCCGCACCGACCTCGGGAGCGAGGCGGCATGACCGAACCACTCATCCTCGGGATCGAGTCCAGCTGCGACGAGACGGGTGTTGCGGTCCTGGAAGGGTTCAACGTTCGTTCGTTCGTCCTGGCCTCCCAGACCGAGGAGCATGCTCGCTTCGGCGGTGTAGTTCCGGAAGTTGCGGCGAGGGCACACATCGAAGCGATTCGCCCTTTGGTTCATCAAGCCCTGGCCAACGCCGGCGTTCATCCCGACCAACTCGACGCCGTCGCCGCGACCCGCGGTCCGGGGCTGATCGGCGCCCTCATGGTCGGTTACGCCTTCGGGAAGTCGCTGGCATGGACGCTCGAGAAGCCGCTCTACGGCATCGATCACATGGAGGGGCACCTCTATGCACCCCGTCTCGAATTCGAGGAGTATCGGCCTCCTGCCATCGTGCTTCTCGCCTCCGGTGGACACAGCCAGATCATTCACGTTCGCGAGTGGGGTGACTACGAAACGCTCGGGACAACGATCGATGACGCAGCGGGTGAGGCGTTCGACAAGCTCGCCCGATTCCTCGGCCTGGGATATCCCGGTGGCCCCGTCATCGACTCCGAATCGGAACACGGTGACCCGAACGCCGTCAGATTCCCGAGGGCTCTACGGGACCGTCCCTTCGATTTCTCCTTCTCCGGGCTGAAGACCTCGGTGGTCACATACCTGGAGAAAGCCAAGCTGGAAGGCACGCTCCCGTCCAGGCCGGACGTAGCTGCATCTATTCAGGAAGCGATCGTCGACGTGCTGGTCGAGAAGACGTTCAACGCGGTTGAGGAGACCGGCGTCCAGGCCGTCGGTGGTGGCGGTGGTGTGCTCGCGAACAGAAGGCTCCGTACGCGACTTCGGGAAGAGGCGGAACGCCGCAATGTCGATCTGTTCATCCCCTCGATCCAGATGTGCACCGACAACGGGGCGATGGTGGCTGCCGTTGCCGTCGACCGCTTGCGGAACGGTGCGCCGCCGGACGACTGGGGCGCCGACGTCGATCCCAGCATGCGGCTGGGTTCGTGAACCGGGGCATTCGTCTCGGAAGGATCGACGGCGTCGAGATCGTTGCCGACCTTTCGGTCTTCGTCATCGCCGCCGCAATGGTGTGGGTCCTCTATCTGGATATCGGGATCGTGTATCCACAGACAGATCCGGCGCTCGCCACGGTCATAGCGATCATCGCCGGGGCGCTTTTCATCTTCTCGGTGCTGGTCCACGAAGGCAGCCACGCGGTGATGGCGAAACGCCGTGGGCTTCACGTGCGTCGGATCCAACTCCTCGCGTTCGGCGGCTACACGAAGATCGAAGGAAAGGAAGAGAGCCCGTCCGATGAGTTCATGATCTCGATCGCCGGGCCGGTTGCTTCCCTGGCGATGGCGGGCATCTTCTGGCTGATCGCCGCGATGTCAGTTGGTGTGCCGGAGCTGCAATCATCGCTCTACTTCGTGGCATTCGCCAACCTCTTCATCGCCCTGTTCAACCTCCTCCCCGGGTTCCCCCTCGATGGAGGACGTGCCCTTCGTGCAGCGATCTGGCACTTCACCGGCGATCGGGTGAAAGCGACCAATATCGCAGTGACCTCCGGCCGCATTCTCGGGTGGATCGTGATCGGCGTGTCGACCGTGGTTGCGCTCACTGCCTTCAATCTCTGGGCGCTACTGGGAATCATCCTCGGGTGGTACCTACTCCGTAGTGCCGGAGTTGCTGGTCGGCGCGAGCAGATCCTCGTACAGGTTGACGGACTGGTTGCCGGCGATGTGATGCGTAAGACGCCGGATCCGGTACCGGGGGAGATGCTTGTTGGAACCGTGGTCGACCTGTTCCAGATCGGCGCTCGTCTTCGGTCGCTCCCCGTCGAAATCGATGGAAGGATTCGGGGTGTGCTGGGTGAGCAGGAGCTTGATCAACTCTCTCCGGCACGTCGAGTCTCGATCCGGGCGTCGGCCGCGATGGCGAAGATCGGCCCCGGGGACGTCGTGGACGTTCGCATGCCCCTGGACGCGATGGCGACCAGACCGGCAGGGAAGACCGGCCGTTTCGTAGTGGTAGACCAGGGCCGCACGGTAGGCATCATCGAAGGCGCGGATCTGGAGGCGGTAGTAGACAGCTGACAGCAAACAGCCGACAGCCAAACGT
>JAOZMA010000338.1 GCA_029934555.1 Acidimicrobiia bacterium
CGGTGGAGATCCGGACGAACGTCACCGCGGTCATCGGCGAGGCGCTCGACCAACTCGGTACCTCTCCATCCGACATCGCTGCAGTCGGCGTAACGAACCAACGTGAAACGACCTTGCTCTGGTCGCGGGAGACCGGCGAACCACTCGGCAACGCCGTGGTCTGGCAGGATGTCAGAACGGCGAAGCTCTGTAGAGAGTTAGGCGGCGATATCGGTGCAGACCGATTCCGTGACCGGACGGGTCTCCCCCTTGCTACCTATTTCGCAGGACCCAAGGTCAGGTGGCTGCTTGATCACGACGTCGAACTCCGTGCCCGTGTCGAGAGCGGTGACCTGGCTTTCGGGACGATGGACACGTGGGTGGCGTGGAATCTGACCGGCGAACACGTCACCGACGTCACGAACGCCAGCCGAACGCTGCTCATGGACCTCGAGACGCTGTCGTGGGATGACACGCTGCTTGAAGCCATCGGTGTGCCCCGTTCGGTCCTTCCTCGCATCGTCCCGTCATCCGGTGTGATAGCGCCATCGCTCGATCCTCTGAGCGGCGTTCCGTTCGCCGGGATCCTCGGAGATCAGCAAGCGGCACTCTTCGGACAGGCTTGTTTCGAACCGGGTTCGGCCAAGAACACCTACGGGACGGGATGTTTCCTGCTCCTCAACACCGGTGAGCAGGCGGTTCGGTCGGAGAACGGGATGATCACCACGGTCGCCTATCAAAGGGCCGGGGAGCCGGCCCGCTACGCCTTGGAGGGCTCGATAGCGATCGCCGGCGCAGGGGTGCAGTGGCTTCGTGACAACCTTCGAATGATCGACTCTGCTGGAGAGATCACCGATCTCGCTCTCGAGGTCGAGGACAACGGCGGTGTCTACTTCGTTCCGGCCTTCTCCGGGCTGTTCGCTCCCTGGTGGCGCGACGACGCCCGCGGCGTCATCACCGGTCTCACCCGGTACGCGAACCGGGGCCATCTGGCTCGTGCTGTTCTGGAATCGACCGCCTTCCAGAGCCGCGACGTACTCGAAGCCATGGAGGCCGACAGCGGCGTGTCGCTCTCCAGGCTGAAGGTCGACGGAGGGATGGTCGTGAACGACATCCTCATGCAGTTCCAGGCCGACATGCTCGATGTCGACGTGGTCCGGCCGAAGATCAGCGAGACGACGGTACTCGGCGCCGCGTACGCCGCCGGACTCGCTGTCGGTTTCTGGGAGGGTCTCGATGAGATCGCCTCCCATTGGGAAGAGGACCGAACATTCACCCCGGAGATGGATCCTGTTGATCGTGACCTCCGCTATCGGGAGTGGCACAAGGCGGTTGACCGGTCGATGGGTTGGGTCGAGTAGTCGGAGCGCGAGAACGCTTACTATCTGAATCGCATGTCAATCCCCAACCTCCTTGCCATCGCCCGACTGATTCTCACGCCGATCGCGATGGCACTCATCCTCGTCTCCGCAGACGATCAGGGCATGCGAGTCATCGCGACCATCGTGTTCGTGATCGCTGCGTTGACCGATTTCGCCGACGGGTACCTCGCACGGCGCTGGCAGCTCACGAGCACACTCGGTGCGTTCCTCGATACCGTTGCGGACAAGGTCCTCGTCATGGGAGCGCTGGTAGCGCTCGTTGAAATCGGAACGGTCTCCTCCTGGGTCGCATTCATCATCATCGCCCGCGAGATCGCGATCATGGGGCTGAGGAGCGTCGCTGCGCTCGATCAGGGGACCGTCCCGCCGAGCATGTGGGGGAAGTCGAAGGCGGCCCTTCAGTTCACAGCGATCTCGTTCGCGATCCTCCGCCTCGACATCGTCATCGGACCGTGGAGGTTCGATCAGTGGCTGATGGCAGCCGCCGTCGTCTCGACCGTCATCTCCGCCGGCGACTACTTCTCCAAATTCCGATCGGTATTCACAACAAGCCGATCGAAAGACTGAGATGAGTCCCGAGTCTCCAGTCTCCAGACCCCGGTCTGGAGACTCCGATAGAACACCCGTGCTCGAGTACGGACTACGGATTCCGGTCTACTCAGTACTCAGAGGATCAGCGGATAGGGTGCGGTTCTTTTCCTCCCCCTCAGGCCTCAATCCACGGCCTGTCGATGCCAGATTGTCCGATTCCCCGGTCACCCATTGCTTTTCTCGACCGATAGTGCGATCCCTGTTTTGGTGCGGACCCGGACGAGCCGAAAGCGTTCCCTGCCAACGACTCTGGACAGATCCGTCTTGGAGACTCCGTGGATTCAGGCTGAGGGGAGGGAAGAAGACGCCACACACCGCGAGCATCCAACCCATTTCCACCACTCATCCTTCCACCTATCCGCCGATCCTCTAGGTACTACTGCCTGTTGCCTCCCCGGTTCTAACCGACCCCGCCCATGTCCGAAATGCATGCTTCCTTCGCATCGCTCGCGGCTCTGCATGCGAATGTCTCCCGCTGAGACTC
Source organism: Acidimicrobiia bacterium (assembly GCA_029934555.1). Classification (GTDB taxonomy): domain Bacteria; phylum Actinomycetota; class Acidimicrobiia; order Spongiisociales; family UBA5794; genus JAHEEL01. Next base: position 2,437 of record JAOZMA010000338.1, read on the forward strand.
AATCCACTGTTTGTGGTCGGGTTCACCGGCGGGATCTCATGGTGTGGCCGGGATTCGAAGCGTTGCAGGTGTTCACGATCTGGGTGAAGGTGCGAGCGGGAACTCTCCGACATTCTCCCCCGCCGGCAGGTGGGGGAGATGGCCCGAAGGGCCAGAGGGGGCGCCTCGGCTCCAACAGTCCCGGATGGGGACGTCCTGCGAGCCTGCCGGTGCTCCAAATCCTCCCCTGCGAAGG
>JAOZMA010000057.1 GCA_029934555.1 Acidimicrobiia bacterium
TAGCGGCAATCGCGCGGACCGCGACCCCTTGGAACTAATCATCTAGCCCCGATCATTCATGGGGTGGTGTGATGAGGCGGTTTTCGGGTTGTGGGGCGGGTTGTTCGTGGTGGACGGCGGGGATGTCGTTGCTGCCGTGGTCTGTCGCCGGTTCGTTGGGTTGTCTGGGCCTGTTGGGGCGTGTCTGACCAGTCCGCCGTGATCGGGTGGCGAGGGAGCGGGTCGGGGTTGGCGGGGTCAGGTGAGTGCGGCGATTGCCCGGTAGGCGGCGACGATCTCTGTGGCGGTGGGCCATCCGTCGAGGATGCGCACGACATCGCGTCTCGCTGTTGAGATGATGCGGGCGGGGGCGTGCCAGAACGTCCAGCGGAGCCGTCTCGGTTTCGCTTTGGCGAGTGGCCCGTCGAGGCAGAGGAGTTGGAACCAGGTGGCGAGGTCGGCTGCCCACATGACGGTTTGGAGCCACGCCTGGTTCGCTTCGAATCCGGTGAACGGGAACCGTTCCAATCCGGAGTCCTTCAACGTCTGGATGTGGTCTTCGACGCGGGCGTGGGCTCGTATCTTGCGGTCGAGCTCGACGGGGTCGCCTTCCTGGTCGGTGTAGTGGCCCCAGAACCGATACTCCAGATCAGGCAGCAGGCTGGTCTGGGCGCCGGGGTGTTTCGGCTGACGGCGGATGATCACCCGGGTCCCTTTCGGCCACCCCGTAAGGTCGATGAAATCGGTGACTTCACACACCGCGGTGGTCAAGCCACGGTCGGAAGGTTCAATCTCGCTGCCGTCCTGGTTCACAGCGGTCTCCCACCGGTCCGGGTCTTCGTTCGCGATCGTGATCGCCGCCGATACCGCTGTCTGGGAACGGGTAACGACGGCGAAACCGATACTGCGTCTGCGCAGACCGGTAGTGAATGCTTTGGTGCCGCCCGCCGAATCGGAACGCACCACCACCCGGCGTGTCGCTGCATCTTCGTCGTCGCCGGGCTGGTGGCCCGCAGCGATCCCGGCAGGGAGCTGACAGATGGCGTCGTCGACCACTCTGAGGAGATCCGCCGTGTCGTTCGCCGCCGCGTTCCCCGGCCGCAGCATCCCCGACAGGGCGTCACCGGTGCCGTCAGCGAAACAGAACAAAGGGTGGAACCCGAACCCGCCCTTGTAGTTCGGCGCCGTTCCGTCCTTGTTGTCGGAATGGATCTCAACAAGCGTCGCATCGACATCGAGGATCACCTCATCGTCGCCGCCGGTCACCGTGGTGCGTTGCCACACGTCGCTACGGACCTTTGCCATCGCCTCACGGGCCCGTTCGATCGCGTCGGGGGTGAGCGTCTCGGTGAAGGTGCGATACAACGTCGTATCCGAACACACATCACCGAACAGCCGCTCCTGCGAGGCGAGTGTCTCGATGTCGGCGCATGACTCGCCGCCACCCGCGAGCATCAACATCGCCTGGGTCAACACCCTGCCCCGGTCATGGATCGGGGTCCCCGGACCCGACCACCCGATCGCCCCAGACAGCGTCTCGCCGACGCCGAGCCGGTCGGCGAACGACCCCAACGCGTGTAGTCCGACATGGCCAACAACCTGGGTTCCGCCGGCTTCCACAACCACGGTGCGGGTGCTGGTAGCGTTCATCTCGGAGATGCCCTCCTGTTTCGGAAACTGATGTCTCGACAACCTCAGTATCCCTTACCAGGAGGGCGTTTTCGCGGACCCCAACAACCGATCAACCCACCCGCCATGAATGATTGGGGCTAGTGGCCAGGAACCCAGGAGGAATCGCCGCAATGAGCCGATCGCCGTCGAAGACCGTCGGGACGAACGACCACCAAGACCAGACCGCTGTCGCTGTCGTCCCATCGAATCCTTTCACCATCTCTCACGATTCGGAGGGAACTCAGCCCCCGGCATTCGATGCTGTGCTCAAGTCGAGTCGACGGGTGGCCGGCCTCACGCTCCTCGTCGGCAAGGAGGGGAACGGCGCACCGGTACAACGGATGGTTGGAACTGCTCTTCCGTGGGACGGCGTGTCCGAGGACCAGGCCTACTACCTCAACGTCGAACCCGGTCTCCCTGTCGGCACCTACCAATTCACGATCGCAGATGTCCCAGATGGGGCCTGTTGGTCGATTACCGCTTACGCCAAGAACGGGTCTGGGGAGCAGAACGATTCGAGCATGTACAACGTCAATAGCCACACGGCATCATCCAACGGCGACGGTTCGATCACCGTGCACTTCGGCACCGGTGCCGACGACTCCCCGAACTATCTCCCGATCACCGACGGATGGAACTTCGTCGTGCGTCTTTACAAGGTCCACGCTGGGGCCCAACAGAAGCCGTGATCTCCTAGCCCCTGGCCCTATTCGGTAGCCATACATGGCCGGATTGAGCCAGCTCGGTTGGGTTCCATGCCCCGGGGATGTGATCCAGCTGCGATGGTTCGAAGCTACCGGAGTACGCTTGAAACGGGATCTCCTGCCGACAAGAACGGAGGTCTGGATGATGAGAGTGGCGCACTTCGAGGTCCCGGTCAGCGATCCGGATCGGGCAATGCGCTTCTACCACGACATGTTCGGGTGGAAAGCGCAAGCGTGGGAAGGGCCGCACGACTACTGGCTCATCACCACCGGACCCGATGAAGAACCAGGCATCGACGGGGGCTTCATGCGTCGCCCCTATGCCGGTGGCGGCATAACCATCACCATCCTGGTTCCATCCATCGACGAGTGCCTCGCCGGGATCGAGCAGTCCGGCGGGCATGTGGTACAACCCAAGACGACCATCCACCACGCCGGGTACATCGCCTACTGCACCGATACTGAAGGAAACACGATCGGTATCTATGAACGGGACCGTTCGGCTCGCTGGCGTGGCTTGCCCGACGAGGCACAACATGGCCCGATCCGCACGCCGGCCCCACTGCAGTATCCGGAGTGAGTTCGACACTTGCGATGACGATGAGAGCCGTTCATAACCGGCTGGGTGAACGGTGCGGCGATACCGATCACAAGGCCTATTCGCTTCGACATTTCCGGTCGGTCGTTGTTGCCTGGTCGGCCCGATCGACGCCACCGCCCCGCCAGGCGGCCGTGTCACTTCAAGTATGCTTCTCCCAAGAGGAGGGGTGCTGGTGCGGTTTGCAGGGAACAAGGCGCTCGTCGCTGGGGCCGGGGGTGGGATGGGATTGGCGGTAGCCAACGATCTCATCTCACGCGGGATTGACGTCTTCATGGTCGATGCGAAGCCGAAGCCCAACGACATCATCGACGGACCGGGAGAACACTCGTTCCTCTCCGCCGATCTTGGGACGGAGGAGGACGTCGACGAGGCCGTCGACGCCGCGATGCGATACCTGGGACGCATCGACTACTTCGTGAACACGATCGGTGTCCTCTGGCGCGATCGGGACCGTTCGGCGATCGACACCGACCTCGACGTGTGGGACGCCGTGTTCAACATCAACGTCAAACTCGACGTGATGCTGTGCCGCAAGGTCATCCCCGAGATGCAACGAATAGGTGGCGGCTCGATCGTCCACTTCTCATCGATCGACGCGCTCAGGGGGGACCCGTCGCCCCAGGACGCCTACGGTGCGTCGAAGGCGGCACTGATCCGCATCTCGAAGTCGCTGGCCATCCAGTTCGCCGCCGACGGTATTCGGTCGAACGTGATCATCCCGGGCCCGGCCCTGACCCCGATGCAAGCCAGATGGGACGGCGACACAGAGGCCCAGGATCGGATGTCGCAGGCGATTCCCCTCGGGCGACTCGCTGGACCCGAGGACATGGCCGACGCCTGCGTGTTCCTCCTGTCCGACAACGCACGCAACATCACCGGCACTGAACTCATCGTCGACGGAGGGCTCACCGCACTTCCGTAGCTCGGGAGAGGCTGCGGTCTGATCGGTCGAGGTCCGCAGCGAAGGAAGTCGACGCCCTTCCAGGATCTTGTTCGCCCGCGCACTCCGGGTTCTCCTCCACCAGTCCAGGGCGATCCACGTCCACATCGGTCAACGTGATTGGTCACCCGCTGCGGGTAGGGGCCCGCCACCGCAGACAACGACCGTCTATGGCCCGGCGTCTGTTGGTTCCTACTCGGCGACGGCTCCCCGAGCACCGAGTTCCCGGTCGAGGAACAGCATCGGCTGGGCGGCCCCGTCGGCCAGGGCCAGGTCATCGAGGATCTGCGAGAAGGTCGCTTCTTCTTCGATCTGTTCGGTGACGAACCAGTCGAGGAGTGGGAGCGATGCGAAGTCCTTCTGCTCCATGGCAAGCCCGTAGAGATTGTTGATCGACGCTGAGACGGCACGCTCTTGCGTGAGGCCGTTCTCGAACACTGAAACGACACTGTCGAACTCGGCTGATGGCGCCGAGAGAGCGCCGAGTGCGACTGTTCCGTCGCGATCGAGAACGAACTGGTAGAACTTCATGGCGTGCACGGTCTCTTCGGCCGACTGGGCGTGCATCCACGCCGCCATGCCTGAGAAGCCGGCGGCCTCGAACCATGCCCCCATCGCCAGGTAGTTGTGGGCCGCCTGGAGCTCCATCGTGATCTGGTCGTTGAACGCTGCGTTCATGGTCTCATTGATCTGCATGCGCGATTTCCTCGTCTCGATGCGGGTGCTGTCGCTGCAGACGATAGGCTCATCGACGATGACCGTATTCGCTGTTCTCTTCACCGCCGTGTTCGCCGGGGCGCTCGTGTGGGCGGAGGTCACCGGCTCAGTGGCTCTCCGCTGGTTCAAGATGCTCGCCTCGACCGGGTTCATCGCCATCGCACTGTCGGTTGGGGCTATGTCCAGCTCCTACGGAAAGATCGTCCTTGCCGCTCTCGCTCTGTCATGGCTCGGAGATCTCCTCCTCACGTTCACATCACGCAGTGCCTTCCTCGGTGGTCTCGTCGCGTTCCTGCTCGGACATGTCGCCTACTCGGTCGCATTCGGGACACTCGGGGTGAATCCTCTTGTCGGAGCGATCGCTGCGGTTGCGGTCGCGATCGTCGCCGTCTTCGTCTGGCGGTGGCTCGCACCCCACGTTGGAGACATGGCAGCGCCCGTCGTCGCATACGTCGTTGTCATCTCGGTGATGGTCGTCCTGGCCTTCGGAGCGTTCGGTGACGGCGCGACGTGGCTGATTCCTCTCGGAGCGACCCTGTTCTTCATCTCGGACCTGTTCGTGGCCAGAAACCAGTTCGTCGCACCCGACACCGTGAATCGCATGTGGGGCCTCCCCCTCTACTACCTCGCCCAGGTGCTGCTCGCCCTATCGGTCTCAGGCTGACTGTGGGAAGTATCCTCCCCACATGCTCCGTCTCATGCTCTTTCGCCACGGCAAGTCCGACTGGAACGCCAATACGCGGGGTGACCGCGACCGGCCTCTCAACGCTCGCGGCGAGCGTGCCGCTGCGACCATGGGGCTCGTCCTCAGAGAGATGGAAGAGGTTCCAGATCTCGTGGTGTCTTCACCTGCTGTGCGTGCTGAGACCACGGCGGCCATTGCCAGGATCTCCGGTGGATGGGCGGGTCGTCTCGAGATCGCCGAAGAACTCTACGGAGCCGGGCCCGGCGCGGCAATGGCGGTGGCAGCCCGCTGCGGCAAGGACGCCGAACGTCTCATGCTCGTCGGTCACGAGCCCACATGGTCTCTCCTCGCCCAGCAGATCACCGGCGGCCGGGTCACGGTGAAAACCGCCACCGTCCTCGCGTTCGACCTCAACGCCTCAACGTGGGCGAACGCCGGACAGGCTGCCGGGTCACTCGCCTTCTCAATCCACCCTCGCATGTTCAACGGCGAAGGTTGGAGCCTTCGATGATCGATCTCCGCTCAGATACCGTCACGCATCCGTCCGACGAGATGAGGGCAGTGATGGCGTCGGCTCCCGTCGGAGACGACGTCCTCGGTGACGATCCGACCGTCATTCTCCTCGAGGAGCGAGTCGCCGACCTCCTGGGCAAAGAGGCTGCCGTCTACGTCCCGTCCGGCACCATGGCGAATCAGATCGCCCTCCGGGTCCACACACGCTCCGGGGACCGGGTCGTGATGGACGCCGATTCCCACATCCGGGTGCATGAGAGCGGCGCCCCTGCCTCCCTGGCCGGTGTCACGATCGTTCCCGTTGCAGGCATCCACGGCATCTTCACTGCCGACCAGGTCGTCGCTGCGGCTCCGGGGCCGTCACCCGACTTCCCGCCGGGCCTCTTCGATCCGACAACGCTCGTCACGATGGAGAACACCCACAATGAAGCGGGTGGAACGGTGTGGCCTCTCGAGTCGATGCGCTCGGTGAGTGATGGGGCAAGAGACCTCGGACTCGCCGTCCACCTCGACGGCGCCCGACTGTGGAACGCGACCGCCGCGTCCGGCATCAGGCTGGACCGGTACGCCGATACGGCGGACACGGTGAACGTGTGCTTCTCGAAGGGCCTCGGCGCCCCGGTCGGATCGGCGCTCGCCGGGCCACGCGATCTCATCGACCGCGGCCGCTGGTTCAAGAAGATGTACGGGGGTGGATTCCGTCAGGCAGGGATCATCGCTGCCGGCGCCCTCTACGCGCTCGAGCACAATCGCGATCGTCTCGTCGACGACCACGCCAACGCCCGGCGATTCGCCGAGGCCGCTGCCGATCTCGACGGTGTCACGGTCGATCTCGAGTCGGTCCAGACGAACATGGTCTTCTTCGACGTGGATGATGCGTCTGCATTCGCTGGCCGACTCCGCTCTGCCGGTGTTGACACGCTCGCCCTCGGTCCTACCCGCATTCGAGCGGTGTTCCACCTCGATGTCTCCGACGCCGACACGACCACGGCGATCGAGATACTCCACGGGGTAGCGACCGGTCGATAGCGGGACCGCTCACGAGCGATTCCGAGATGACCCCTGCGATCGGCACGCCCGGCATGGTGCAGCCTCAGGAACCGCTACACGAGGGCTGCGGTGACGACGGCTGCGACCGAGATCACGGCGGCCAGGAGAACCATCACGACAACGAACGTGTTGGAGATGCCACCATCGTCAAGCGGGTTGCGGATCGGTTTGACGTTCGTGACGAGCTCGTCGAGATAGTCGTCCTCATCGTCCTGCACCAATGGCCGGAGGACCTGGGCATGGGACGAGACCGTCGCCGACAGCGGGATCTCTGCTGCGCCGGCGAATTCGGATGGCGAGTCGGGGCGGAAGAGGATCGACTCACCACCGAGGGTCAGGTTGAAGGATCCGTTCTGCTCCGGGACGATCGAGTAGTCGCTGCGGTGCCAGGAGCCCAACTGGTTGTCGCCCGATGTCAGGGTCACACGCTCCGGATCAAGGCACAGCGTCGCAGCGAGCCCGCCCTCCGCGTCTCCCGGAAGGAGCACATCTCCGGTGAACGTCTTGGTCATCGATCCTCCAAATCCGCTTACAGGTTCTGCATCGGCAGCCTACCCCCGCGGAGTGAAGTTGATTATTTGAAATCCCTCGACCGGATACCGTCGACCGACCATCGGGCGAACCGATGGGCAACGAAATTCGTGACACCGTCAACGTGTTCGACAACCCCCTCGATCACCACCCCCACAGCCTTCCGTGCAACCTCGTAGTGCGCATCCCACACCTGCGGGAGAACGACGACGTTGAGCAGACCTGTCTCGTCTTCGAGGTTCAGGAACCGTACGCCACGGGCCGTTGACGGTCGTTGACGGTGGGTGATGATCCCGCCGACACGAGCCCTGGTGCCGTGACGGCGGTCCTCGAGGACCCTTCCGATCGGGATACATCCTCGATCGTTCAGCATCCCGCGAACGAGGGAGACGGGATGCGTCGTCGAGATGCCGGTCGACCAGAGATCGGCCTGCACGTGCTCGGCACGGCTCATCCCCGGGAGAGGTGGCGCCTCGCCACCGGGTGGGAGCGAGAGGCGATCCGGGCCAAGTTCAACCAGCGTCCCCGCCGTCCACATCCCTTCCCGTCGGTCGAGGCCAACCGGTGCGAGCGCTCCCGATGCAGCGAGGCTCTCGTAGGCATCGAGAGGAAGACCCGTTCGTTGCGCGAGATCCTCCGGAGTCGTGAACACACCGCCGGTCATGCGGGCCGCTTCGATCCGCGCGATCTCGGCCTCTCCCAGGTTCCGAACGTACCGGAGACCGACCCGCAGACCAACGGCGGGGCGGAGGGGATCGTCCACCGGCCCCCTCCCCCGCCGCCACGATCCTCCGAGATAGTCGGCGATGTCATCACGGTCGGTCTCGATCGGTTCGATCGTGCAATCGAACGCCGAAGCGTTCACATCGGGGACGAGGATGACGACCCCGTGATGTTGAGCGTCCTGCACGAGTGAGTTCGGCGTGTAGAAACCCATCGGCTGGGCGTTGAGCAGACCGGCGAAGAACTCCGTCGGCCAGTGGTGCTTCAGCCATGCAGCCGCGTAAACGATGTAGGCGAACGAGACGGAGTGGCTCTCCGGGAACCCGAACGATGCGAACCCCTGGAGCTTCTCCCAGATCTCATTTGCAGGAGCGCCGGTGATGCCGTTCGATGCCATGCCGGAGAACACCTCGGTGTGGAGACGATCCATCGCCTCCGATGCCCGCTTGTGGGTCATCGCCTGGCGCAGGCGATCGGACTGGCCCGGCGTGAACCCGGCGCAGACCCTGGCAAGCTCCATCAGCTGCTCCTGGAAGATGGGGACCCCGAGGGTCTTCTTGAGGATCGGTTCCGCAGACGGATGCGGGTAGCGGACATCCTCTTCGCCGTTCCTACGCCGGAGGAACGGATGGACGGATTGACCCTGGATCGGGCCGGGCCGGATGAGGGCCACTTCGATCGCCAGGTCGTAGAACGTTCGCGGCTTCAGCTTCGGAAGGGTCGCCATCTGCGCCCGGGATTCGATCTGGAAGATCCCGACGGTGTCGGCCCGGGTCATCAAGTCGTATATGACGGGTTCCTGCGGGATGGTGGAGAGGTCGATGTCGATGCCGTGTGTCTCCGAGATCATGTCGACGGTCAGGTGCATGCCGTTGAGCGCACCGAGGGCGAGCAGATCGAACTTGACGATCCCCATCGTTGCACAGTCGTCCTTGTCCCATTGGAGAACGGAGCGATCCTCCATCCTTCCCCACTCCATCGGCACCGTCTCCCAGAGAGGACGGCGTGCAACGACCATGCCACCCGAGTGGATACCGAGATGACGCGGGAACCCGTCGAGGCGGCGGCACACGTCGACGATGAAGTCACTGGTGAGCCCTTCCGGGAGGTCGACGACGTCACCGATCGCTCCGGGGTCGCGGGTATCGAGATAGCGGGTGAGTCCGTTGACCTGAGCCTGTGTGAGAGCGAACGCCTTGCCGACGTCCTGGAGCACCGACCGGGCACGGTATGTGATGACGTTGGCGACCATCGCTGCTCGCTCCCGTCCGTAACGGCGGTAGCAGTATTGGATGACCTCCTCCCGGCGTTCGGCTTCGAAATCGATGTCGATGTCCGGTGGTCGGCCGCGCTCGGAGGAGAGGAACCGTTCGAACGGAAGGTTCAACCGGATCGGGTCGACACGGGTCAACCCGAGACATCGACAGACCGCCGAGTCGGCCCCCGATCCGCGGATCTGGCAGTAGATGCCCTGTGATCGTGCGAACGTGACGATGTCCCACGCAACAAGGAAGAACCCGGCGAAGCCGAGATCGGAGATCACCGACAGCTCGTGGTCCATCCTCCGGCGTGCGGCCGGATCCATCTCACCTGCCCTACCCGGGTACACGTCACGTGCGCCTTCGTCAACGAGGTGCCTCAGGTATTCGTCTTCGGTCGTGAATGCGCCGGGCATCGGAAAGTCGGGCAGCTCCGGGGCGAGGAGATCGAGGTCGAAGGCCAGGGATGCTCCAAGGTCTGCGGACCGTTCGACCGCACCGGGGTAGCGACGGAAGAGCGCCAACATCTCATCAGGAGATCGGAGATGCCGGAGGTCGGTCGCCGGCCGGAACCCATCGGCGGTGTCGAGATCGCGTCGTCCCGCAATGGCGGCGAGAACCTCCGCGAGGTCCGCGTCACGACGATCGGCATAGTGGGCGTTGTTGGTCGCAACGTACGGGATCCGGAGCCGGTGGGCCACCTCGAAGAGAAGATCGTTGCGGGCATCATCATCCGGCATGCCGTGGTGCGTGAGTTCGATGAAGAGCCGACCGGGGAAGATCTCACGCAGTTTCGCTGCAGCGGTCATCGCTCCTGTGAGATCACCGACTTGTGCGGCACGGGGAACGGCACCACTCCGGCATCCGGTCAAGGCGACGAGGTTTCCATCACGTGACGCGATGGAAAGGTCGTCGTACGAGTAGACAGGCCGATCCTTCTCCCCACGGAACTGGCCTCTGGTCACGAACCGGCTCAGGGCCGCGTACCCCGCCGGATCGGGAGTGAGGAGGACCAGATGATCCGAAGGCGGAAGGTCAACCGGCTTGCTTCCATGCATCCGCTTCCTGGACCGCCCCCGCCTCCGCTCCCCGTCCCCCTGCTTTTCCTCCCCCTCAGGGGGAGGTGCCGAGCCCAGCGAGGCGGAGGGGGTCAAAGCTGCCC
>JAOZMA010000339.1 GCA_029934555.1 Acidimicrobiia bacterium
CCGGGAGCCACTTAGGCGAGGGTGTCCGCCCAACCGAGACCGTCGTTCACCGGTCAACCCTCCGATCAGATGGATGCGATCTGTAAGAACTCGTCCCTCTCCGCGTCTCAGGTGTAACGATCCCGAAGGAGGATGGGATGAACACACGAATCGTGTGCCGAGATTGTTGCCGCACCGCGCCGATCGGGCGCGTATGTTCAGTATCAGGAGATTGGCTTTCCCTGGAGGCCTTCCGCGGCCTCGGGCCAGATTTGAATTGGGGGAATGGACGATGAAGATGTTGCTCGCAGGCGTACTCGTCGCCGTCGTGGGTCTGACTGTCGGCGGTGTTGTGCGCGCGGTGACCGCGAGTGACACACCGGCGGAGGTCGTGGCCGCGGTCGGCGCCGCCAGTGTTCATGACTGTCCGACAGGAGAAGTCCTCGACTCATACACGTCCGGATCCCGCGTCTATGCGGTCGCCCGGACGGAGTCGAACGAGTGGATCCAAGTGCGCGATCTCGCCGCTCCCGACAGGGTGGTGTGGATCAGTGCTGCCGATGTCGAAATGGACGACAACATCTCGTCACTCCCCGTCGGCGAGTGCCCCGAGTACGACGGTGTTGTGACGGCCTTGTCCGACACCACCACCACGACGACGGTCGGCGATACCACGACAACGACGTTTGGCGACACGACCACGACGACGGTCGGCGATACCACGACAACGACGGTTGGAGATACGACGACCACGATTTCGCCGTCCACCACCACGACGCGGGCACCGACTACGACGAGTTCGTCTACCACCACGACGCGGGCACCGACTACGACGAGTTCGTCTACCACCACGACATCCACGGCACCACCCGATACGACGCCACCAGTGATTCAGCAGCCCTCGGTCGCTCCTGGCGACATCTGGGAAGAAGACACGAGCTTCCTGTCATGCCCGGCGAACACCAAACGGGAATCTGACGTGTCGGTTCAGGTCACCGATGATGTCGGCGTGGCGTCAGTGCGTGCCTCCTGGACAATCGGCGGGACACCGACGACGATCACAATGAGCCGGAGCGGGAGCATCTACTCCACCGGGTTCGGGCCCTTCGAGTACCTGACCGTTCCTGACAACACGGCACCGGACGTGCCGATCACGATTACAGCTCGTGACGCTGCAGGGAACAGTTCGTCCATCGGCGTCCAAGTGACGGTCCACAGCCTTGCGGAGTGCTTCGGATGAGCCGCCTCACGAGAATCCTCGCCATGGCGGTCGGATCGGTAGCCCTCTTCGCCCTCTTTGCTGTTGCTGGATGGGCCATCACCGATCAGTTCATGTCCGAAGAGAGCACCCCGGCGATGATCGAAACGGTCGCACTCGAGGAGTACCCGCTGATCCCTGCAGAGGACGACATCGAAGAGCAGTTCGTTCGCATCGATGCGCAGACGCCGATCGTATTAGAGCCCCAGAACGCTGAGTCCACATCCGGAGAATCGCAAGAGGAGACCGGAACCACCAGTGTGAGCAGCAGGCGCCCCGACAGCGCGCAGACGGTCCGGGTCGTTCGTCGTTCGCTTGTTGACGTGATCGACGATCCAGATCCTTTGGACACGGACGGTTCAGCTCCGCCGACCGATGATGAGCCCGCATCGACCACGATCGTAGTGGGGTCCGATGACACAATCGTGCCTGAAGGAGAGGAGCCCTACGAGGTAGCTGCTCTGGAGACCGGAGAGGACGTTCCGTTCCTTTTCGGTGATCTCGGCCTGCGGAATCCGGTAGTGGCGGATCCGATCGGACCGCTTCGAATCGACCTGTGCGCCGGATCGGCCGCTGGTTCGAGTGTGCCGGCCGGATGTCCTTCGGGCATCGGGGGGATCGTCGCCCTGATCGACGACGATGTGGACGGCTCGATCAACGCTCTCGTCTTCGATCCGAATACGGCATTCGAGAGGTGTGGAGCGTCTGACGACACGACGTGGCAACTGTTGGTTCATATGACCGTTCCGGGGACCCTCAACCTGACGCTGTGGGAAGGACCAGCGGAGGTCCGGGGAGACAGAGGGCTCATCTCTACGGCACCCCCTGGAGTCTTCTCCCGTTCGGTGGAGGTGCCACCGGAAACCGCAGCGGCGCTGACTGCGGCTCTCGATGACGGGAGAACGCCCGAATTTGGCCTTGGGTTCTTCTGTATCGAAGTACCCGCAATGGCCAAGAACACCCCGATAGTCGCCGAGCATTTCGTAGTCTCGTCCTACCCCGCGCACGGAGGGGCCCGCGGACCGCTGTACCAGAACGATGTTTCGCTCTACGAGGCTGATCCAAGGATCGGTCTGCGCCCGCCGTCGTTGATCGGGAACGTTGCCGACAGAGATGACGTCGTGTACGCGACCATCTACAGGAAGGAGTCCGAGCAAGCTTGGGTGAAAGCCGTCGAGATTCCGCTGTCCTGGATATCCGTTCAGGATGTCTGCAACACCGGCGGGTCGCCGATCGGGCCCGCCGGTCCGGTGCCGAGCGGCGCGGCATCGCCATCGGGAGACACCATCATCGCCGGCGACTTCGTCCGCACGGCGAACGTAGGGACGGGCGGGGGATGGCCCTACGATCCGGCGATCGACAAGGCAGACGGCTTCCGGG
>JAOZMA010000058.1 GCA_029934555.1 Acidimicrobiia bacterium
CGCCTCGTCACGGTTCGATCGTGACGCATCGCACTCTCTTCACAGGCTGCCGTTCGATGACTTCAGCCACCACCACCGGTCAGGAGCAGTGCCGGAGCGAATTCGGCCCTGCTCGATGCTCGAACGCTGATCGTTCCGAGACCGACCAGGTCCACTTGCCTCTCGACGACCACATAGACAACCCGTGCCCGCCATGTGCGATCGATCGGACACGAACACGTGGTCAGCACAGCGCCGTTCGCTGCGGCGAGGCGCCGGGCCTCTGCCGTAGGGCTGCCCGTGGCTCCGAACGGACGAAACGTCACAGGGGCGGCTGCCAGAGCGGCAGCGTCTGCGGCCGCAGCCGCCTGCAATCGCCCCGAGAAGGCGATCCCTACGTCGGCCACGCCGAGAGCGAGCAGGAGAACAAGACCGGCGACGGCCAGCAATAGCACCGCCGCCGATCCGCTTTCCTGTTTCACCGCTCGACCCTCATGACCGCCTTCGATGTGATCTCGACACCAATTCCGCCGAGGAGCGGTGCGGCCACGCGATACGGCAACGTCACCCGGACCTCGGCGAGGCGTCCAACCACGTCGGGTCTCCGAACGGAGACCCGTGCGTTCGTCCCTGCCTCGCCGAGAGCCGCCCTCGCTGCACGCACGGCATCGGATGGATCCGGCGATGCTGCAGCCTCGCGAGCCCCTTCACGCGCAGCGTTGACAACCTCGAGCTGGGTTCGAGCCACGAGGGCGACCTCGACGAGACCGAGGACAAGGGCAAGCACGAGCGGCACGACGAGAGCGAACTCAACCACGGCACTCCCTCTCTGTGTCACCCGAGCGGCGCCCCCTTCGCGACCGAGGTGACCTTCTTGAGAACGGTCGAGAAGAAAGCAGGGAGCAGGTCGGTCGATGTCGCCCAGATGATCAGGGCCAGAGCGATCGCTGCTGCTGCAACGATGACAAGGGCGTATTCCGCGGTCGCTTGACCGCGCTCGTCGGTGAAGATTGCTCGCATGGAGAATCCTTTCGTTCGCCGGCGTCCGGCCGGAGCGGTGGGAAGTCAGAGACCGAGGCGATCCAGACTGCCGAGGACAGCCGGTCCGATCGTGAGAATGAGAAATCCCGGCAGGATCAGCAGCGCCAGCGGGAAGAGGAGCTTCACCGGAAGTCGACGGGCGGCGTTGAGTTCCCGGGATCGTTCTTCGTTGCGGAGCGTTGTTGCATATCCGGACACGGCCGGCTGAAGAGGAGCGCCCGTCGAGAGCGCCCGTCGGACCACGATCATGAGCCCGTCATCATCTGCCGTGTTGCCATCTGTCCCTCCCCCGACACGGAGGGCTCGGCGGAGTCGGAAGGATGCTTCGCCTGGAACAGCAGTGGCCGCCGCGTTCGCCGCTGCCGAGAATGTGAGTCCTGCACTGAGTCCCAGTGCGGTGAGTTCCGCTATGGCTGCTTCATCGTCGCCGGGGTCCGACGATCTTGATCGACGCCGGGTCACGGCCCAGACGGCTACGCCGAAAGCGACCCCGATCCCGAGAAGCGGGCTCAGCATGAACGCCATGAAGACACCGGCGGCCAGGATCTCTCGACGGTTCCCGCGAAGGATCGCCACGACAAGGGTGACTGCTGCCAGCGTCATCATCGCTCGGCCCGCCGGACGATCACGGCCACCGTGACGAGGCCAACGGTCTCGAGCCCGAGACCGACGCCCAGCACCAGCCAACCGAGGCTGCCATGTTCGAGCAGGCCCGCGCCCCGGCCTGTTGCCACCAGCAGCGCAGTGAACACCAGCGGCGCAACCCCGACGATCACTGCAGAGAGGCGAGCCTGAGCGGTTGCAGCCCTTCGTTCCCTGGCCAGTTCGGCTGTGGCCGCCGCTCTCTCGGCGAGTCTGTCGAACGTGTCGGCGACACGGGCTCCGGACCAGTCGCTGAGCCGGAATGCTGCGGCCGCGAGTCTTCCGTTCTCCGGGAGTTGCGTCTCGACGGCCTCTGCGATCTCGGCCATCTGCATCCCCGCCTCTGCGTACCTCACCGGACGACCCAGCTGGATCTGCGGCACACGATGTGCCGCTTCCGCGAGTGCACTTCTCAGCGACGCACCGGAGCGCAGCTCCGCGGCCATCGCTCGGAAGAGCGTCGCCTCGCTGTCCGGCGTGACACGCGGCGAGCGCCGCTGAACTGCAGCGACGACGCCCCAGATCGCAGCACCGACGAGCACGAGCCTGGGCTCGATCGCAGCCACGGCGGCGATCGCGATGATCACCGGGGGCACACCCAGGGCAAGACCTCCAGCGAGGAGAACGGCAGTCAGCACCGGTAGACCTCGTCGACCCCGTCAGAGCTCACGTCGGATATCGACGTGACGAGCCGCTTCCCGCGGTGCCGCGTGACGAACACGACCCGATCGATGGCGGATCGGATCTGCGCCCGGAGCGTATCGACCGAGACGCCGACGTCGGCGGTCGCCGCCAGGCTCTCGAGCCTCCACAGCGCTTCTTCCGGTCCGTTCGCGTGGAT
This sequence comes from Acidimicrobiia bacterium, assembly GCA_029934555.1. Lineage (GTDB taxonomy): Bacteria > Actinomycetota > Acidimicrobiia > Spongiisociales > UBA5794 > JAHEEL01. Next base: position 2,504 of record JAOZMA010000058.1, read on the forward strand.
GGTCGACATCGATCCATCATGTCCGGTGCTCATCGCCTGGATCATGTCGAGCGCCTCGGCCCCTCGAACTTCGCCGACCACGATCCGGTCGGGCCGGAGACGGAGAGCATGGCGCAACAGGCTTCGCAGGGTTATCTCACCGGCGCCTTCGGCGTTGGGTGGCCGGGCTTCGAGCCGGACGACATGGCCACCGAGCCGGAGCTCCGCGGCGTCCTCGACCGTGACGGTGCGCTCCGACCAGCTGATCTCCTTCGAGAGAACGTTCAACAGTGTCGTCTTCCCTGCTCCGGTGCCCCCGGCAACCAGCAAGTTCATTCGATTCGATACGGAAGCACGGAGGAGTTCGGCTCCGTCGATCGTGATCCCGCCCACTTCAACGAGAGCATCGAGGTCCGTCACCGCTTCGGAGAAGCGGCGTACCGCGACGATCGGTCCGTCGACCGATGCGGGAGGAATCACGGCGTGGAGCCGCGAACCGTCCGGCAATCGAGCATCGACCGCAGGACTTGACCGATCGATCCTGAGTCCGAGCGGTGCGATCACGCGCTCGACTGCAGCGATCACAGCGCGGTCATCCGCGAAAGCAGTGTCGGTGCGCTCGAGAACACCCAGACGCTCGATCCACACCTCGGAGGGGCCGTTCACCAACACGTCGGTGACGTCAGGATCGCGCAACAGACGCTCAACCGGTCCAAGGCCTGCAAGTGCGTCTACGGCGTCGACGATTGCTTCGGGACCGGCGAGCGGAGCAACCTCAGGAGCGATCGCCGACGCAGCGGCTGTGAGCGAGGCGCGTTCGAGCGGTACATCGGATTCGAGGAGGCGTCGCACGATTCGGTCGGTTACTCCCACGATTGCTCCCAGACTCGCCGCCATGCTCGGATCCACCGATCCCCGGGATGAGGAGCACGGCCCGTGAGCAGTGCCGAGATCGTTCCCCTGCTCGGCCGCGGCAGCACGACGCCGCCCTCCGGAACGCGAACCCGCCACCCGGAGCGCTGGTAGATGGCAGGGCCCGCGGATCGATCCAGCATCGAACCGGGGATCAAGGGGAGCACCGGGATGGCGCCATCCCCACCCATGTGATCGGCGGGGAGTCGGAACACGACCGCCGGCCAACCGTCGACCAGGGCGCGGAGTACCTGCTCCGCGGCCTCCGCTTCGACGCCTCCATTGCGCACGACGGCGATGCCACGGCGCTGTGGAACGAGATCAGCCTTCGTGGGACCGTCGGCGACAAGGCTCGCCAATGTCGTGTGGCCTGGATACGCCGGTCCGTGTTCATCGAGATCCACGATGAGCGCGGTTCCGGCCGCGGCACCGAGCGCCAGCGGCGCAACGACGCCGAGTACCTCGTCCTCCGGCGACCAAATGGCGAGCGCCGGCATACCCAACTCCATGTGTGAACTTCGGGCACCGTACGTCAGATGGGCGTCCGGTTCAAGACCTTCGATTCATGTTCACGTCTCTGTTCGATTCTGCCGATACAATCGACCGTGATGCAGGAAGCAGCTTTCTTCGACCTCGACAAGACGGTGATCGCCAAGTCGTCGACACTCGCGTTCGGCAAGCCCCTTTACAAGGCCGGATTCCTCGGCAAGAAGGCGCTTGCTCGGATGGGTCTGGCGCAGGCGTTCTACATGCTGTTCGGCGCCGACGAGGAACAGCTTGAACGAGCGCGGGACGAACTGCTCCAACTCACTGCCGGTTGGAAGCGCGCCGAGTTCGAACAACTCGTTCGGGAGACCCTGGCTGATGTTGCCGATCCGCTCGTCTACGCGGAAGCCCTCTTCCTCATCGATGAACACATCCGCAGTGGCAGACGGGTCATCATCATCTCTGCAAGTCCCGAGGAGATCGTTCGCCCCATCGCCGAGCACATCGGTGTATGGGAGGTCATCGCCACGAAGATCAAGACCGATTCACAGGGGCGCTTCATCCCGGAGATCGAGGTCTACGCCATGGGACCCGGCAAGGCCACGGCGATGGAGAACGTCGCCCGGGAGAAGGGCATCGACCTCTCTGGATCGTTCTCGTACTCGGACTCCATCACCGATCTACCGATGCTCGAAGCGGTCGGAAACCCGGTGGCCGTGAACCCCGAGAAGGAGCTCCGAGCGATCGCAGAGGAACGCGGCTGGCCGATCCTCGAGTTCCAACGCCCGGTGAGCGTTGGCCCCACGATCCCGAGGCCCTCTCCCCTTACCGGAGCCGCCGTCGCCCTCTCCGCTGCCGCCCTCGCTGCCGCCGTTGTTCTGATGAAGCGGCGGACGAAGGGCTAGGCCCATCACTGGATGAAGCGGATCGTCATCGGGTAGCGGTAGGTCTCTCCGGCCGCAACCTTCACCGTGGCAACGATGACGAGCACGAACCACATCACGAGGACGATCGGCAGGAGCACCAGGCCGACCAGCAGGATGATGGAAACAGCTGCCACGAGTCCGTAGATCATGTACGAGATGTTGAAGTTGAGTGCTTCCTTCGCCTGGGACTCGACATAGGGGTCATCCCGCTTCATAAGCCAGATGACGAGTGGTCCGAACAGCGCGGGGACTCCCGCAAACTGGACGAAGGCCGAGAGGTGACTTGCCGTCGCCCATCCGCGCGAGTCGGAGTCGATCATCGGCTCGACTCGTTCTGTGGTCGCTGTGATCTCCATATCCATTCCTTCGTTCGCTCCCCACAGCATGAGGCATCGGGAATGGGGGCGCCATGGGGTATGTCCCTTGCTGATCCCTGACGACCCTGAGACCGATCGAGAGTGGTCACGCTCTTGCCCGACGGGCTCACCCGGCAGATCTATCGCCGACCGTCCTCACCGTCAAACTCCGGCGGAACGGCACCGGGGAGTCCAGCCTCCGCGATCGCTTCGTGTCCGACCTCGAATTCACCGGTGTCGCGGGTCGAGTCGGCGTCTTCGGCTGCCTTCGCTGCGATACCTGCAGCCCGTGCATCCTCGATCTTCGCCGTCGTCAGTCTCGGGGCGGCGTATATGAAAAGCAGCACGTATGCCGCCGCCGCGATGAACCACGGGAGGCGGAGAGCGAGTTCCCTCGAACCCCCCGCGAGTTCGACGCCAGACACGAGCAGGCCTCCGATGGCGAGACCGATCGGCATCATGCCCCAGCCGAAGAACCGGTAGACCGAGTTGACCCGACCGAGCAGATTGTCGGGGATGATCGTTTGCCGCAGAGAGACGGTGATGACGTTCCAGAGAACACCGAAGAACGCCGATATGGCGAAGGCCACGAACGCCACGATCCAGTTACTCGTGAGACCGATGATCGCCGTCGTAACGGCCATCGCCACAAACGTTGTGTAGAGCGATGTCCCGCTCCCGATGGCCTTCGAGATGCGTGGAGCGAGCACGCTGCCGAGGACACCGCCAACCGCTCCCGCCGCCATGAGGAACGCGAATTCCAGGGCACTTACCCCGAGAATCTCCTGTGCGAAAAGCACGAACGTGGCGAACACAACAGATGCGAGCGCGTTGAGGAAGCCCAGGATGATCGCCATGGAACGCAGGAGTGGGTTTCTCCAGAGCCAGGTGACACCTTCTTTGATCTCACCCCACCAGTCGACCTTGGCCTTGAGCTCTTCCTCATCCCGGTCCACACGGAAGGTCCCCGCGACAAGAAGCAGAAGAGCGGCAGAGATCGCGAAAGATCCGGCATCGAACAAGAACGGCAGGGCGAAGGCGATTCCGACAAGCACGCTTCCGAGCGGTGGTCCGACGAAGCTGTTCATCACCATCTCGGCGCCCCAGAGGTTGCCGTTCGCTCGTTCAAGTCCTTCGGGTTCCACGATGGCCGGGAGGATCGTCTGGGCAGCGTTGTCGTAGAGCACCTCGGCCATACCGAAGACCAGTGCTGCGATCAGGAGCGTGCCGTAGAGAAACCAGTTCGTTGCCACGTCCAGGCTGCCGCTGATCTCGTCGGGCGCCGGCAGCGTCGACGACTGGCCGAAGACCACGATCGCGACAACGACGGTCACGACCGTTCGAAGCGCGTTCATCGAGATCATCAGCTTGCGACGATCGACCCGGTCGGTGATGACCCCCGCCGGCAGCGTGAACAGCAGCCAAGGGAGGCGCTGGACGACGGCGATGAGGGCGATCAGAACAGCGTTGCGTGTGATAGCGGAAGCCAGCCAGGGGTACGCGATCATGGCGACGCCGTCGCCTAGATTCGAGACGACCGACGAGGTCCACAGCTTCCAGTAGTTCGCGCCGAGGCGGACCTTGGGTTCCTTGACCTTCTTCGCAGCGACGTCGGTCATTCGTCTTCGTTCGATCTGAGGGTCGGCAGATCGGTCGGATAGACACCGGCGAGCACGCCGTATACCCGTTCACCCTGCCGCGGCTCTGCTGCGAACTCCGCCGCCAGATCGGCAAGTCGAGTGGCGTACTCGATCGCCCGAGACTCGGGGATCCGCGCTCTGCGGGTTGTGAACATCGGCAGCGGTTCCCCGTCGGTGATCTGCACATCACGAAGGGCATCGTGCACCATGAAGAGTGGATCCTTCATCGTTCCCCGCCCCGAGATGATGATCGTTCGACCCACCCGCCCGTAGTACTTCTCGGTCATCGCCCGGACCTGCCGAGTGCGTACGATGCGGATCAGTCCGCACTTCTCGAGGACCTTCAAGTGATAGCCGACCGTGCCTTTTGGTTTGTCGAGCGCTTCGGCGAGGTGGCTCGTGGTGGCTGCCCGTTCCAGCAGCAGGTCGAGAAGCGCGACTCGGGTGGTGTCGGCGAGAGCCTTCAGCGCCGCCGGGGAATCTGCGACCACCTCTTCATCGATCTCGTAGTCGAGTCCGCCGGGGTCAGTCGTCGGGTCCTGAGTCGGGTCGGTCTGCGCTTTGGTCGACATCTTCCGAATTGTCGGGGTTCTCCGACCGTTTGTCAACCTTGAACCCGACTGCCCACACCACGAGGAGGCCGAGCGCCGCCAGACCGGCTGCGACGGCACCGATGAGCCACCAGTTCGGACCGTTCTCCGTGGGCGGCGGCTGGGTGGGACGGGATGCGGAGATCACGGCGGGATCGACACCCAATTCGGTCAGCGACGTCAGATCGGAGATGTCACTGTTACCGCCACCGTCGATAGCTTCGAACGCCACCTGTACGTCCTCACGGCCGGAGAGTCGCACGATGCCGATCCACGTGCCGTTGCCGTGATCGACGAGCGCTACCGGTGGCAGCTCGCCGGCAACGGCTATGACTCGAGCCAGGACGGCAGATCGTCCTCCGTCGACGGTGACCGAGACTTCGATGGTCATCCCTGAATCGATTTCGAGCGCCCGCGCTTCGGCATCCCCGAAAGGGGCTGCGAGCGTAACGGAGAGGAACAAGGCGAACAGGATCGGCATCACACGAAGCGTAGAACCTCACGGCCCTCACAACCGGTATCAGACGGATCCGATACTGTCGGCGAGAAACCGCCGTGCCTGGCCAACCGACCGCTCCTATGCTCGACACTTCCATGTCAACACCGAACACCCTCTTCGACAAGATCTGGGACGATCACGTCGTCCGGTCCGATGCCGGCGGCACCGACCTGATATTCGTGGATCTCCACCTGATCCACGAAGTGACTTCGCCACAGGCGTTCGAAGCACTCCAGCTATCAGGACGACCGGTTCATCGACCGGACCTCACGCTCGCGACTATCGACCATGGTGTTCCCACCGCTAACCGGGAACTCGGCATCCTCGATCCCCTCTCGAAGAAGCAGATCGACACGCTGATCTCAAATTGCGAGCGCACCGGCGTTTCGCTGTTCGACATCGACGACCCGCGATCGGGGATCGTTCACGTGATCGGACCGGAGCAGGGATTGACGCAGCCGGGCACCACGATCGTGTGCGGCGATTCCCACACGGCGACCCACGGAGCGTTCGGTTCGCTTGCGTTCGGAATCGGAACGTCGCAAGTCGAGCACGTCCTCGCCACCCAGACGCTGCCACAGCCCAAGCCGAAATCCATGTCGATCACCGTCGACGGCGACCTCCCTCCCGGCGTGACACCGAAGGATGTGATCCTCGGCATCATCGCCAGAATCGGGTTCAACGGCGGCGGTGGGCATGTGATCGAATACCGGGGATCGGTGTTCGAGCAGATGTCGATGGAAGGCCGGATGACGGTGTGCAACATGTCGATCGAGGCGGGAGCGAGAGCCGGGATGATCGCGGCCGACGAGACGACCTTCGAGTACCTGAAGGGTCGCCCCTACGCCCCGACCGGAACCGAGTGGGACGAGGCCCTCGCCTACTGGCAGACGCTCACCACCGATCCAGGTGCGAAGTTCGACACGGAGTTCGCGTTCGACGCCGCAGACTTCGCCCCCTACGTGTCGTGGGGCACCAACCCTTCCCAGACGATCACCGTCACGGAGACAGTCCCTGATCCATCATCGTTCTCTGATCCACTCGATCGGGACGCCGCGGAGCGCGCCCTCACGTACATGGATCTGGATGAGGGGACACCCATCACCGATATCAGCATCGACGTCGTGTTCATCGGCTCTTGCACGAACGCGAGGATCGAAGATCTCCGTGCCGCTGCCGCCGTCATCGACGGGAAGCAGATTGCCGACGGTGTTGAAGCGCTCGTCGTACCGGGCTCCGGGCTGGTGAAACTCCAGGCCGAAGAAGAAGGACTCGACCGGGTCTTCCTCGATGCCGGATTCGAGTGGAGAGATGCCGGTTGTTCGATGTGTCTTGCGATGAACCCCGACGTTCTTCAGCCGGGGCAGCGCTGCGCATCGACGTCCAATCGAAACTTCGAAGGTAGACAGGGGCGGGAAGGGCGAACCCACCTCGTCAGCCCGGCTATGGCTGCCGCAGCGGCCATCGAAGGCCACTTCGTCGATGTGCGGGAGTGGTCCTGATGCAACCGATCACTGTCATCTCGGGCCAGATGGCACCGCTCCCCCGAGCCAACGTCGATACCGACCAGATCATCCCCGCACAGTTCCTCAAACGAGTGGAGCGATCCGGGTTCGGACCGTTCCTCTTCTGGGAATGGATCCACGACGCCGAGGGCGAACTGGATCCGGAGTTCGTGATCAACCGCCCCGAGTACTCCGATGCGGTTGTCCTGGTGTCCGGACCGAACTTCGGTTCCGGATCATCTCGCGAGCATGCGCCGTGGGCGATCGAGGATCGCGGGTTCCGAGCGATCATCGCCCCATCGTTCGCCGACATCTTTCGGGGGAACTGCCACAACGTGGGGCTGCTCCCGATCGTGCTGACCGACGACGAAGTCGCCCGACTGACAGAGATCGCCGGGGACCCCTCAAATGGCGTCACGATCGATCTCGCTTCTCAAAGCGTGACCTCCGGCGACCTCCGCGCCACATTCGAAATCGATCCCGGAGTCAAACACCGTCTCCTGAACGGACTCGACCCGATCGCCCTGACCCTCGAACACGCCGACGAGATCGAAGCATTCGAGTTGACCCGCCCGGCCTGGAAGCCGGGGCTGTAGGCGACAGGCGACAGGCGACAGGCGACAGGCGACAGGCGACAGGACTCTGTCTGTTCTACTGATCTACTGATCTACTGATCTACTCGCCTACTCAGCTACTCGGCTACGTTGTTCCCAACATGCACCGCCCCACCCGACAAGAACAAGCCCAGGCGATCCTGCAGCGGAAGGCCAGGA
>JAOZMA010000059.1:0-6335 GCA_029934555.1 Acidimicrobiia bacterium
ATCTCAAGAGGTCGATGCCTCCCCTCCTCGATTCGGGGTCGTACTACGTCATACGCACGGCGTAGTACCACCTGTCGGCTCCCCAACTCGACCGACCCCGCTCATTTCCGAAGAGCCGGTATTGTCCAGGCACCACGTGTCGTGTGCTGGTCTCTATCGATGAATCTGGATTCCCTATAGCCTTGCGCGAGTGAAGCAAGGAACCAGCAGAACCGTCCTCGTATCGGATCTCGTCGTATCAGACGGGCCGTTCCAAGACGCCGCACGCGACTTCGTCACCGGGAACTGCAGTATGTGTCGCATGACGGTTCTCGAGCAGGACGCCCGTTTCCATGATGCCGGCTATCTCTGCACCGATTGCTGGCAGTACGCGGCCGGCATCGTTCACTAGAACGTTCCGACACCGGGGCACAGGACGTTCAACTGCTGCAGATCGGACGCGTTCTGTCCACCACGACCCGTTCTCCTTGAACCCACGTCTCGAAGACAACCGTGCCTCTCAGTTGATCGGGATCGCTCGCGACCGGGTCCCGGTCGACGGCGACGATGTCTGCTGGGCTGCCGGGAGAGAATGGGAGCGGCTCGCCGAGCGCGGCTGCTGCACCATCCGTGAAGAGCGATAGCGCCCGATCAGGTAGGAGCCCCTCGCTTCGTGTCACGCCGGCCCGGTCTCTGGCCAAGGCCATTCCTTCCCACGGATCAGGAGATTCCACCGGACTGTCTGATCCGCCGCACATCGGGACTCCGGCATGGTCGAGCGACGCGAACGGATATGTGGACACGATGCGATCAGGTCCGACGCGATCGGCGATCCATTCGAACTCGGACCCGAGGAACGCCGGCTGCACCGACACAACCAGCCCGAGACGGGCGATCCGATCGATGTCTGTGCGATCGAGAACGGAGGCGTGCTCGATGCGGAGCCGCCCGGGAGGGGCACCTGCGGTAACGAGTTCTTCGTAGAGATCGACGACCGCCCCGTTGGCTCGATCCCCGATTGCGTGGAGCGCAACCATCCCGCCCATCCGAAGCGACGTTTCGGCGAGGAGTCGATCTGAAGCGTCGAGACGCATCGTGCCGAATTCGTCGGGACGATCGGTGAACGGGGCGTGCATCGCCGCCGTATGGCCGCCGAGGCTGCCATCGGCGAAACCCTTGTATCCGGCCCAACGAAGTCGATCGCCGGCTCCGTTCAGACGCCGCGCCGCACTTTCGAAGTCGGCGACGTTGTGAGCGATGACGAAGCCGTGGGCGTTGATAGGAAGACGATCGGCGACGGCGACGATCGCTGCGACCTCGTCCCCGAGGCTGGCCCAGGGGCCATCGCCGAGTCCAAGCATGGCACCGATAGACGTGATTCCCAGACCGCCAAGACCGGCCATGGCGTCGAGGATCGACTGCTCCGTAACGGAACCTGACGCATCGAGGCGAGTAGACACGAGATCGATTGCGGTCTCCCTCAGGACACCGGTCGGCTCCCCATCGGCATCCCGGTCGATCGAACCGTCACCGGGGTCCGGGGTTGAAGCATCAACGCCGGCGTGACGGAGAGCGGCCGAGTTGGCGATGGCCACGTGGCCGCAGTAACGGTGGATCAGCACCGGACGGTTCGACACGGCCTCGTCGAGATCATCCCGAGTGGGGAGGCGCTGTTCGACGAGCGACTCATCGTCGAGTCGGAGAGCGACCAGGGGTTCACCAGGTGAAAGGTCTGCCGCGGCCGCTCTGACCGTGTCCTGGAGCTCTCCGATACTCGAAACGCTGTTGAGTGACGTTCCCGAGAGCGAGGCAGCGTATGTCACGGGATGTATGTGTGCGTCCCTCAGACCGGGGATCAGATAGGCGCCGGCAAACTCCTCAACGGTGACGCCCTGAGTCTTGAGGGTTCGGTGGTCGCCGGCAGCGACGACGCGGCCATCTTCGATCAGGATCGCATTGCCGGGAACACCCCGGGCCGTCCGCACCGCTTCGCCGACCAGCAGCCTTCGATCCGTGGTCATCTCAGACGGTCCGGAAGGGCAGGCTCGAGGATCCTTCTGAGAGCGTCATGGACCAGGCCGTTGCTTGACAGGACCATGGGCGTCGCCGGCAGGGAATCGTTGCCACCGAAGTCGGTCACGCGACCGCCGGCCTCTCGCACGATGAGGATCCCGGCTGCTTGATCCCACGGCGCAAGGCCGAGTTCCCAGTAGGCCTCGTACCTGCCTGCCGCTACCCATGCGAGGTCGAGTGCCGCCGAACCGAACCGGCGGATGCCGTTGACGGACCCGAGCACCGCACCCAGCACTGCGGCGTACTCGTCGGGGTAGTCCCCGTGATCGTATGGGAAGCCGGTTGCTGTCACCGATCGATCGAGATCATCTGTTGCAGACACACTGATCGGGCGTCCGTTGAGAGAGGCGCCCTCTCCAATGGCGGCGGAGAAACATTCGTCACGGAGTGGGTCATAGATGACGCCGGCGAGCGGTCGGTCGCCATCCCACAGCGCGATGCTGACAGCGATCTGGGGGATGCCATGAACGAAGTTCACCGTCCCGTCGAGAGGATCGACGATCCAGAGGCGGCCGCCCGGGATCGTGCCACCGCTCTCCTCAGCGAGGATCGCATCATCCGGTCGATGCTTCGAGATGATCGACAGGACCGCCTTCTCAGAAGCGTGATCGATCTCGGTTACCGGATCGAATCGTCGCTTGTAGTGCGCCGTGACACCACGATCGAACCCATCACGAAGAATTGCCCCACCGACCCGCGCAGCGTCGATTGCCAGTTGAAGATCATCCATCTCAACAGCCTACGCCTGCGAGTAGATCAGTAGATCAGTTCGGGCATCTCGGTGCTGCTCTACTGCGCTACTGCTCTACTCTTCACCGTCCATGGTCCTTCCCTATCTCGCGGCGCTTCTCAGCGCCCTGCTCATGTGGGCATCGTTCCCACCACTCGACATCGGACCGCTCGCGTTCGTCGCGCCGATCCCATTGTTCTGGGCGCTGCGGCGTGTCGAGCAGGGGTTCGAGGCGGTTACGATCGGCTTCCTCTGGGGCTCCGTCTTCTTTGGAGCCCTGCTGTTCTGGATCACGGTTCTGGGCTTCATCGCTTGGGTGCCTCTGGTTCTCCTGATGTCCGCCTACTTCGCGGCCTACTCCTTCGTGGTGTGGCTCTTCCGGCTGTGGCCGGCCTGGCGATGGTGGCTCATCGTCGTTGGGGCTTGGGCTGCTATCGAGTTCATCCGGGCAAGGTTCCCGTTCGGTGGGTTCCCGTGGGGGAGCATCGGATACGCAGCAGCAGGGACGCACCCACTCCTCGGCACCGTGCAATGGGTCGGCCCGGCCGGCTGGACGGTTCTAGCAGTGGCATTCGCAGCGGCCGCCACCCTCTTCATCGAGTCGCGGAGCAACTGGCGACAACTCGTCGATGTGTCGGTCGTGGTCGTTCTTCTCGGTGTGGCCGGAATGCTGTTCCCGCCCAGAGCGGATGGTCAACCGCTGCATGTTGCGATCGTCCAGGGCGGCTCGCCTTGCCCGATGGTCCACTGCCAGAATGAGAACCAGCGGATCTTCGAGTCACACCTGGAGCTGACGGAGACGATCCCGGACAATGGCGCGGATCTCGTCGTCTGGGCGGAGAACTCCACGGGACCTCCTTTCGATCCCGAGAACAACGATGCTGTGAAGGCGGCGATCATCGCTCAGGCGGGGAGAATCGGCGCCTATTTCCTCGTGTCCGGTACCCGGACGGTTGAGCCTGATGGGTTCCTCAACGTCAACATGTTCTACTCGCCTGAAGGTGTCAAGATCGGCGAGTACGCCAAGCAACACCCGGTTCCGTTCGGAGAGTATGTCCCGCTACGTTCGCTGTTGGGATTCATCCCTCAACTCGACCAGGTGCCGAGGGACATGGTTCGGGGTACCGAACCCGTCGTGTTCCCGATGACGTTCTCAACCGATGGAGAACCGACACAATGGCAGTTGGGTTCGGTGATCTCCTTCGAGGGTGCCTTCACCCGATCCATCCATGCGACCGCTGATGCAGGGTCACAGCTCATGGTTGTTGCGACGAACGAAAGCTCCTACGGCGAGACCGCTACCTCGGACCAGTTGATCGACATGACGAAGGTGAACGCCGCGGCAATAGGTCAGGATCTCGTTCATGCAGCGATCACGGGAAAGTCAACGTTCATCACAGCTGCGGGTGACGTCGGCGAAACTACCGACGTCTACACCGAGGGCGTGCTCTACGGCGACGTTGCGATGCGTAGCGCCGGGCCCACGGTGTTCACGATGTTCCCCAACTGGATGACCCTCCTCGCGATCCTTGGTCTGGTGGGTGCGCTGCTCTGGCCGGGAGAGGGTGGTCTCAAGGAGATGGCAGGGCGTCATCGACGGGATTGACGGGCTTTACAAAAACAGTTTTGCAATGTTGGGATAGTGCAAATAGGATGGGGTCAACAAATCCCGATTCGTCCCGTCGTCGTTCACCATCGACTGACTGGGTCGGTTTCAATCACTCTTCCCGGAGGTCATCCATGTCCGACATTATGAAAGCGTCTCGCCCCCAAGGCAGGTCCCGCCGCCCCAAGACCTATGACGAAGGTCGCGTCTGTGGCACCGACGGATGCGAGACCATTCTCTCTCGCTACAACCGTGCAGAGTTCTGCCACACCCACAAGCCCGTCAAGTACCCGCGTCTCCGCGGAGTCCTGACGCAGACACAGAACTGACGCTGACGCAGAGCTAACGCTGTGTACTGAGTGACGCTGACGCTCAGTACTTTGTACTGAGTATCAAGTATTGAGGAACAAGGCGGCGCCCTCTCGGGCGCCGCCTTCTTCGTGTCTGACGGGTTTGTTCCGGGCTACGCCTCGTAGACGGAGAGTGCGTTGTCGAGGATGTCGATGCCCATCTCTAGATCGTCGAGCGATATGTTCAACGGCGGGACGAACCGGATGACGTTGTTGTCCGGGCCACAGCCGAGGATGAAGAGTCCGTCCTTCTGAGCCTGCGCCGAGAGCACTGCGAACGCCTCTGAGTCCGGCTCGCGGTTCTGCTTCACCAGTTCGACGCCGATCATGAGACCAAGTCCTCGCACATCACCGATGGTGGGATGCTTCTCTTGGAGGTCGCCGAACCGCGTGAACGCGAGATCGGACCGTTGGGCAACGCCCGGGATGACCTTCTTCAACTCGTCGACACCGGCAGCGGCCGCAGCGCACGAGACCGGGTTTCCGCCGAATGTGGAGCCATGTGACCCCGGCTCCCATTTGGCGAAGATCTCCCTGGATGCGCCGATCGCCGACAACGGCAGACCGTTGGCGATGGCCTTTCCCATGACGAGGATGTCGGGATCGATCCCGTAGATCTGGCTCGTGAAAAACTCCCCGGTCCGGCCGAAACCGGTCTGAACCTCGTCGACGATCATGAGAATGCCGTGCTCATCAGCCAGGTCCCGTATGGCCTGCATGAACTCGCGGCTTGCCGGGTAGTAGCCACCTTCGCCCTGAAGTGGTTCGAAGAGGAATGCAGCGATCTCATTGGGCATCACTTCATGCTTGAACATGAGGCGGAGCTCGTTGAGGGCGTAAGCGTTCGCATCCTCCTGCGACATACCCCAGCGATACGGATGGGGGAAAGGAGCGACGAAGACGGACGGCAAGATGGGGTGGTAGCCACTCCGGTACTTGGAGCGAGACGTCGTGAACGACACCGAACCCATCGTGCGGCCGTGGAATCCGCCGCGGAAGACGATGACACCCTGGCGGCCGGACGTCTTCTTGGCGAGCTTCACGGATGCTTCGACAGCCTCCGCGCCTGAGTTCATGAAGAAGATCTGATCGATGCTGTCGGGGGCAACGTCGATGATCTTCTCGGCGGCGTCCGCTCGTGATTCGAACAGGAACGATCCGCCGGCGTGCCAGAGGCGGGAGAGCTGTTCCTGCGCTGCGGCCTCGAGGGTTGGGGGACGGTGGCCCAGATTGGTGACGGCGATGCCGCACGCGAAGTCGAGATATCGCTTGCCGTCGACGTCGGTGACCCAACTGCCGTCACCCTCGACGATCTCGATCTGAGAATCGTAGGCGATGACGGGGGCGATGACTTCGTGGAGTCGGTCGGAGAGGGTGGTCACGGTATTCCTCCTTGTTCGGGGTGGAGTGGGTGGGGGCGAACGAGATCGGGCCGGCGCTATGGAGCGGCGAAGAGGTGGCCGCGATCGGTCAGAGGCGTTCCGAACATGGAGCCATTATGCCTGACGGAGACTCCTTCGGAGTCGTCGTCAGGAGTATTCCGTATTCCGTATTCCGTACTCCGTATCAGATCGCCGCCATCGTCGTCGGGCTACGG
>JAOZMA010000059.1:6435-10158 GCA_029934555.1 Acidimicrobiia bacterium
CGGGCTACGGACTACGGATTACGGACTACGGACTACGTTCCTTCGAATTCCGGGTCTCTTTTCGCTACGAAGCTTGCCATTGCTTCTCCGAGGTCATTCGAGTGGAGGAACGCTGCGTTCCAGAGGGCCACGTAGTCGAGGGCTTCATCGACGGTTCGGCCATCGCCTGCTCGGAGGACCGTCTTTGTGCCCTGGACGGCAAGGGGCGAGTTAGCGGCGATGGCCTCCGCCGTCTCGATCGCTGCGGCGAGGACCGCACCCGCGTCGGGCAGGAGGCGGGTGACGAGACCGAGCGATGAGGCTTCGCCGGCGTCGAAGTCGCGACCGGTGTAGGCGAGTTCCGCGACGCTGCCCGGGTCGATGATCCTCGGGAGGCGTTGGAGTGTTCCCACGTCGGCCACCATCGCCAGCCGGGTTTCCCGGATGGAGAAGATCGCATCCGCTGCGGCGTAACGGATATCACATGCGGTGATCAGGTCGACGCCTGCTCCGATGCAGTACCCGTGGATTGCTGCGATGACTGGCTTCGGGCATTCTGCCAGGGACGAGAACGTCCGTTGCATCGTCTTGACGAGACGGCGTGTCTGGACACGCTGCGCAACGGGCGAAGCCGGTGCCGGCGCTGTCGGGTCGAGATTCCCGGTCACGAGAGCCGGGCCGAATGCCTTCAGATCGATCCCAACGGTGAAAGCCAGCCCCTTCGCTGCGACGACAACAGCACGGATCTCGGGATCATCACCCAACTCATCGATGACGGTCGGGAACGACGTCCAGAACTCCGGGGCGAATGCGTTTCGTTGGTCGGGCCGGTCGAGCCAGACCACAGCGACGTGGTCGCGGCGCTCGACGGTAACGGGTGATGTGGAATCCATGCCGGGAGCGTAGCGAACGTACTCAACCGAACCGGCGGAGCCCCTGCTTGAGACGTTCGGGCGTGTCGACGCTGAACCACGAGCGGCCGTCCTCTCCCCATGAGCGCCACGTGTCTTCATGGACCAGGTTCACCGTGACCAGACCAAGTGCGGTGATGATCGATCGGCATCCATTGTCGAGGGTCTCAGATGCAGCATCCAGAAATGGTGGCCGATAGACCGCACAGGTCACCTGTTGCCAACCCGCGTCGAGAGGAATCACAGCGTCTCCTTCGAGAGCCAGCATGTCGCGAAGCGTCTGGGGTTGAACGAACGGATGATCGACGGCAACGAGCACGACGGTTCGCCCCGGTTCGTGTCGGAGGACCGTCTCCAGACCGGTGAGCGGTCCCCTCGAGTCCGTTCTCCGGTCGGGGATGGCGAGAACTCCGTGCGGTGCCCTCGTTCTTCCGACAACAATCGGATCTCCGACGGTGGAGACCGAGTCCAGAACGGTCTCGAGCATCGTTGACGAGGCGAACGGGATAGCGGCCTTGTCTGATCCCATGCGGGTGCTCTCTCCGCCGGCGAGCACGGCGACGATGGGTCGTTCCATGATGCGACGGTAGGGCTGTCCGCAGCGGTAGGTACTGCCCACGCCGGCGTCCGTGCATCGATATTCATGGCTCAGCCGGGAACCTGATCCGGACCCTCGATCGTCAGAAAGGATGAGGACCGGCGTCGACGCCGGATCGCACCCAACGAGGAGAGACTCTGATGAAGATTTCCGACCTGGCGGGGAAGACTCGATTTGCGATGGCGGCCCTGTTGGCCGCCATTTTGCTGTTGGGGGCGTGCAGCAGCGACTCCGATGACTCGTCCGAAGCCATCGGGTACAGCAATGACGAGTACGTGACCACGGTGGCATACGCGGCGGACGAAGAGAAAGCATCGGGTGGTGAGGGATTCGAAGGGGAGCAGGCGATCGCTATCGCTGCAGCTCCCATCGGCACGGATACGCCTGCCGGGCTCAAGGTCATCCGCGATGGTCGGGTGGAGCTGAGGGTTGAGCCGGGGACGTTCGGGCAGATCTCTTCGCAGCTCACAAGCATCGCTCAAGACCTCGGCGGCTACATCACGTCGGGTGAGACCTATCTCCAGGAGATCGACGACGTCGATTACGCAGTTGGATGGCTGACGATGCGAATACCGGAGGATCGTTTCGATGATGCTCTCGACCGGGTCGATGGCCTGGGAGAGCGGCTCAGCCTCAGCGTGTCGAGCCAGGACGTGACCGAAGAGTACGTCGACCTCGAAGGGCGACTGCGCTACTGGAAGACCCAGGAGGAGTTTTACACACGCCTGATGGCTGAAGCGACAGAGATCGAGGATCTTGTGACGATCCAGACCCGGATGCAGGATGTCCTCCTGAACATCGAGCAGATCGAAGGACGCCTCCGCTACCTGGATAGCCGCACCAGCTTCTCAACCCTCACCGTCGGTCTGACCGAGGTGCCGGGGAGCACACCGATCGAGGATCCGGACGATCCGGGAGTACTGGAACAGGCTCTCGATCAGGCGGGAGAGGTGTTGCTCGCAACGATCGGTGGACTCATCGTGGGAGCAGCGTTCGCACTGCCCTTCATTCTCCTGGCGCTGATCGGCTTCGGCCTCTGGATGGCGATCAGGTCCATCCGTCGCCGCAAGCCAGATCCGAGAGAACCAGAATCGTCAGACGAGTAAGGGTGGATCGGGCTGGTAGCTGGCAGCTCTTCTATCCCAACGTGAACGGTGGGTACTCGTCGGTGAGGCCGGCCGTCCAACCCCATACACGGGCCCACCAGCGTTGGTAGTTGAGAACGAACTCATGGACACCCAGCGGAAGGGTGCCGGTGAAGACAACGACGATGTAACCGATCCACGCGACGAAAAGAACACCGAAACTCATGAGGAACAGGATCAGAAAGTGTGGGAGCGCAGCGAGCGAACGTAGCAGCACGATACCGAGGATGGCGAGGAGACGGCTCTGAGGCTCCGGCGCCTGTTCGACTGCGACCGTCACGGGGTATGCAGCGTCGGTGCCGTAGGTCGGATAGACGTCGGTCGTGCCGGCGTACCAGGCGACGACCCGGGTGATCCACCGTAGGAAAACAAGCTCGAGGCGGCGGATGAGGTCGGGCATACGCCCGTTGAACGCGATGCCCCAGTAGCCGATCCACACCAGGATCTGGATCATCAAACCGAATAGGAACAACAGCACGATGTGCGGCAGGAGGAGGATCACCTTGACGAAGATGATTCCGGAGGCAGCGAGCCAACGATTCCGTTCCTCATCGTCAACCGGTGCTTCGACGGTGATTGGGTATGTGGGGGGTCCGCTCATGGGCGCAACGGTACCCGGTCCGCGTGCTTCCGTCAGTCCCAGTGGGTTTCGCGGTAGCGGAGCAGTTCGTCGGCGAGGAGCTGTCTGGTCGAGTTGCCGATCCTGACGTAGAAGTCTGCAGTTCTCGGTCCCTTGGGTGTGTCGACGAAGACGGGACGGCTGGATGCCTCCACTCCGACCCTGCAGATATCGATCTGGTTGATCGGCTCGAACTTCACCGTGACCCGTGTTGTCGCCGTCTTCCCCAGGGTTCGTTGAAGGTGATCGATGAGCCAGAGTTGGAATCGGTCGTGGTCGGCGACCTTTCCGAGGCTCAAGTCGTTGTCAAGACCGGTGGGCTCCCCGTTGTCATCGACGCCGATGAGCAGGGTGCCGCCGTCGGCGTTCAGGAAACCGGCGACGGTCTTGGAGATAACCATCTCCAGCTTCTCATCCCGCTGTTTCGTGTGGGTGTTCCACCTGGCCGTCTGTTTGAACTCCACCTGATCG
>JAOZMA010000060.1 GCA_029934555.1 Acidimicrobiia bacterium
TCGAAAGCAACATACGGAAGGCTCACTAGATCTCTTTCCTCATCCTCGGCGTTACCCGCTCAGTCTCGCAGAGTTCGGTGTCGGTGGAGTCAGAGAGCCGATGTCAGGATTTCGTCGACTTCTTCTTCGCAGGCTTCTTCGCCGCCTTCTTCGCCGCCTTCTTCGGCGCCGCCTTCCGCTTCTTCGCAGGGCCCTTCGCCCGGCGTTCCGCAAGGAGTTCAACGGCCCGGTCATGCGTGATTGTGTCGACCGAGTCGACGACTCTCAGCGATGCGTTCGTCTCGCCATCGGTGACGTACGGACCGAAGCGGCCGTTCTTCAGAACGATGAGCTTGCCGGTGTTCGGATCGTCACCGAACTCCTTCAATGGCGCTGCCGCCTTTCGTCCGCCACGCTTCTTCGGCTGTGCGAGCAGTGCGACGGCGGCGTCGAGGTCGATAGTGAAGATCTCCTGTTCGTCCTCGAGGCTGCGCGTCTCCTTGTCCCACTTCACATACGGCCCGTAGCGGCCGTTCTGGGCCATGATCGGTTTGCCGTCCTCGGGATGCTCGCCCACGGTCCTTGGCTGTGTGAGCAGGAGGAGTGCTTCGTCGAGGGTCACGGTCTCCGGCGACATCGTCTTGAAGAGTGACGCCGTCTTCGGTTTGGTCTTCGAGTCAGTCTCGCGTTCGCCCATCTGGACGTACGGCCCGTAGCGTCCGGCCTTGACGAGGACGGGATGGCCGGTCTCGGGATCTTCGCCGAGAGTGCGATCCGACGAGGGAGCTTCGAGGAGTTCCGTGGCTCTCTCAATCGTCAGTTCATCGAGCGGCAGGTCTTCGGGGATCGAAGCCTTGTCCTCGCCGTGCACGAGGTAGGGCCCGTACTGACCACACCGTGCCACGATCGCCACGCCGTCGGCAGCATCGCCGATGGGGAACGAGTTGATCTCCCTCGGATCGATCATCTCGAGGGCGTCGACCGAGACGAGATCCTTCAGGCCGGGATGGCCGCCGGTCCCGAAGTAGAACCGATCGAGATATGGGGCCATGGTCTCTTCGCCACCGGCGATCTTGTCGAGATCCTGCTCCATGAGGGCCGTGAAGTCGTAGTCGACGTAGTCGCCGAAGTACTGCTCGAGAAGGCCGATGACGGCGAAGGCCTTGAGGGTCGGAGCCAGAGCCGAGCCGTGTTTGCGGACGTATCCGCGATCCTGGATCGTCGAGATGATCGATGCATACGTTGAGGGTCGACCGATGCCGAGTTCCTCGAGTCGTTTCACGAGGCTGGCCTCGGTGTAGCGAGCCGGTGGCTTCGTCTCGTGCACGGTCGAGTCCATGGCGACCGCGTCGAGGGACTGCCCCTTGTCCAGTTCGGGGAGATGCGTCTCCTGATCGTCCCTGGCCGCGTCCGGGTCGTCGATATCCTCGACATACGCCTTCAAGAAGCCGGCGAACAGGATCGTGCGACCGGTCGCCGAGAACTCGCAGGCCCGTCCGCTGGTCGCTGCTGTGCCGCCGAGCCGGAGCTGCAGGCTCTCGCCCTTCGCATCCTTCATCTGACTGGCGACCGTGCGTTTCCAGATCAGGTCGTAGAGACGGGCCTCGTCTGACATGGCGCCGAACGACTGAGCCACCTTCTTCGGATCCTGGAATCGTTCCCCGGCCGGCCGGATCGCCTCATGGGCTTCCTGCGCTCCCTTCGCCTTCTTCCCATAGAAGCGCGGTTTGTCCGGCAGGTAGTTCTCGCCGAATCGTGCGGCGACGAGAGATCGGGCCGCACTGAGTGCCGTCCCGGAGAGGTTGGTCGAGTCGGTGCGCATGTAGGTGATGAACCCACCCTCGTAGAGGCGCTGGGCAGCGGACATCGTGCGCCGCGCTCCGAAGCGGAGTTTGCGGCCGCCTTCCTGTTGGAGCGTGGAGGTGCGGAACGGCGCATACGGTCGGCGCGTGTATGGCTTGCGTTCGACTGATACAACGTTGAACGCTGCGGCCGTGAGTTCGTCGGCGAGTGTGACGGCCGCGTTGGGATCGAGGACGAGACGGTCTGCTCGGGGCACACCTGCCTGATCAAAGTCCTTGCCGGTCGCCACTCGTTCGCCGTCGACGGTGACGAGCTTGGCTTCGAACGCAGTCTCGTCTCCGACCGGTTTGAACATGCCCGCCACACCGGCATATTGAGCGGCAACGAAGGCGAGACGCTCCCGCTCGCGTTCAACGATGATGCGCGTCGCTGGAGATTGGACCCTCCCCGCCGAGAGGCCACGCTGGACCTTGCGCCACAACACCGGCGATACTTCATATCCGAAGAGCCGGTCGAGGACGCGCCGGGCCTCCTGGGCGGCAACGATCTGCTGGTCGATCTCCCTGGGGTGTTCGACCGCTTCCTTGATCGCTTTCTCTGTGATCTCGTGGAACACCATGCGGTGTACCGGCACCTTCGGTTTCAGGACCTCCTGCAGATGCCATGCGATCGCTTCGCCTTCTCGATCCTCATCGGTCGCGAGGTAGAGGGAGTCAGCGTTCTTCAGATCCTTCCGCAATCCGGCCACGACACTCTTCGATTTCGGGGAGACCACGTACATCGGGGTAAAGCCATCCTCGATGTCGATGCCGAACCGGCTCGCCTTCCACGCAGCCTTCTTCGCCTCGGGCACCTCACCGACTCTGGTTGGGATATCGGCGATGTGGCCGACGGAGGATTCGACGACGAAGTCGTCTCCGAGGTAGCGACCGATCGTCTTGGCTTTCGCCGGGGACTCAACGATGACGAGGTGTTTTGGCATGGGTGAATAGCGCTCTGGTAGTCGGGGATGGCCTCAACGATGCGGGAGTATGGCCTTGTTGTCAAGACAATGACAGTTCCCGTCCCCCAGACAGGTCAGATCTCGAAGCCCTTCCGGAACCGATCGACGACCTTCGGCCAGGTGAAGACGTCCTCGACGAAACGACGACCGGCGAGACCCATTCGACGCGATTCGGCCGGGTCGTCGAGGAGCATCGTCAATCCTTCGACGATGTCGTCGACCGAGTGGACGACGTACCCGGTCTCCGCCGGGATCACCGTCTCTGGGGACCCACCTGAATCACCGGCGAGGACGGGCAGCCCGGTTGCCGCCGCCTCGAGGAACACGAGCCCGAGGCCCTCGACTTCGAGTCCACCCCACCGCGATTTGCACGGCATACAGAAGATGTCCATCTCCCGGTAGAGGCCGGGCAGATCGGACCACGGGACGTTGACCTCGAACCTCACGCGCACACCGAGCTTGTCGGCGAGTCTGCGGAGTTGTGCCTCTGTGCGACCTTTTCCGACAAGCAGCACTTCGATCGGCCGGTCGAGTTGGGCTGCGGCCTCGATCAGCCGATGCTGGCCCTTTCTTGGAACAAAACGAGAGACACATCCGACGACAGGGACGTCGTTGTCTTCGTTGGGTGGCGGGGTGAAAGCCTCGATGTCGACACCTGCACCGACGAAGTCAACGTCTTTGCCGGTCAGGCGGTGCACACGATCGGCGGTGAACCGGCTGACGGCGAAGCGAACGTCCGCATCTCGCAACACCTTGGCAACTGCCTGGCGGGTCCCCGGTGCCGCGGCAGGAAGCGTGACCTCTGCACCGTGGCTGAGGATCCCGTAGGGGACACCAAGACGTTCACGGAGCCTGGGACCGAGGAACGGCAGCGGATGCGGTGCTCCGAAAAGGACCACATCGGGGGCGAACGCCACCGCTCGTTCCTCCACCCAGTCCGCGACCGCGGGCGTTGGCCACATGAACGTGGAGGCGTTCCGGCTGATCCGGTCATCGGGTTCGGCATCTTTGTCGGCCGGAGCGATGACGTGGTACTCGTCCGGGTAGGCATCGATGATGTTGCCGAGATACTGCTGAATCCCGCCGGGCTTCGGCGGGTAGTCATTGGTGATGAGCAGCAGTCGCACGGTCAGAGACTCGCCAGGTGCGAAGCAACGTTGTACGAGGAAAGGCGGGGCCCTCCATCGCCGGAGATAATCTCTGTGTGCGCCGTGTTGCGCTGCACCGGCAACACTTCCCGGTTGGCGAACGGGATCCCGAACAGCCCTGCCACGTATGCCCGCGTGGCTCCGCCATGCGTGAACACACCGATCGTTCCGGAGCCGTTCGCAGCGAGATCGGCTGTGGTGGTCGCGATACGCTCGCCGGCAATGGCGAACGTCTCCCCCGTCACTCCCCTCGGCTCATCGAATCCCTCTTCGAGGATTCTCCGGAATCCGTCCGGATCGGCTGATCGAATCTCATCGACGGTCAGACCTTCCCATTCCCCGAAGTAGAACTCTGCGAGGTCGTCAACGACGGCGATGTCGAGTCCCTGTCGCATGGCAACAGGGGTCGCGGTGTCGAGCGCCCGTGACGCCGGGGAAGACACGATCGAATCGAATGGAGCTGCCGCTAGGGCGAGGACCTCGGCCTGACGCCGCCCCTCCTCGGTCAGCGGGGTCTCTCCCCTCCCCCACCAGCGGCCCTCCCGGTTCGCTTCGGTCTGAGCATGGCGCACGAGTTTCAGCCGCGTCCCCGGTGGGCGAACGACTCCGCCGTCGAGATGCACATCGTCGTTGAACATAGCTACTTGAACATCGTCGCCGTTGAGGCGGACCGTCGTCAGCGACGCGTTCGATGGCACGAGAATTATCGACTGATCGGCGACGCCGAGGAGCATCCCGATGATGGTCTGGATGACTCCGCCGTGGGTGACGACGATGGCGTGATCGTCGTCGCCCATCCGGGCGGCGAGGGTGCCGAAGGCGTTGCGGATACGCACCTTGAAGTCGGAGAAGCGCTCCCCACCGTCCGGCTGGAAGTCACCGGAGCCGAATCGGACCCCGTCGACCTCGGGGTAGCGCTCCTTGATGTCCTCGGGCCGCAGCCCATCCCAGGCGCCGAGATCGAACTCCCGCCACTCAGCGAGCGGTTCGCCGGCACCGATCACTTCTCCGGTTGTCCTTGTCCGTCCGAGATCGGATGTGACCAGGAGCCCGGCACCATGGCCGTCCATACGGTCACGGAGACGCTCGACCTGGAGACGGCCGCGCTCGCTCAACGGCGAGTCGGTCTGACCCTGCCAGGTCCCTGAGATGTTGCTGACCGTCTCGGCGTGCCGGACGAGTGTGATGGTGCGAGCCAGAATGCCCCCTACGTGAATCGCTCCGTAGGGTAGGGAGGTCTCGCCCTTCTCCCGTTCCTGCGTGACTATGGAATCCGCCTCCACTATCTACACAAGAACAGCCTGGGTCCGGTAGGTTGGCGGGATGCCCTTCGTGTTCGCCCAGACCGACTCACCGATTCCGAGCGGCGGAGCCGAAGCCGTCATGTGGGTCCTTGTCGCCGCACTCATCGTCGGCCTCTACCTCATCATCCGCCGCACCCGCATCAAGTCGAGGAAGCACTACCTCGACCGGGCGCAACGTGAGGCACAGATGCGCAAGAACGATCCGGATATGAAGGACGGGTAGTCGGTAGTCGGTAGTCGGTAGTCGGTAGTCGGTAGTCGGTAGTCGGTAGTCGGTGAAGCGTGCGACGCAGACTCACTCAACGTGTTCGGATACCGAATACCGAATACCGATGACCGACTACGGGTTTCGGCGGGTGGAGCCCGCCGAAACCTAGAACAGGCCGTTCGACACGAAGGCTGTCGCGAAGATCAGCGACACGATCGTCATCACCTTGATGACGATGTTCATCGACGGGCCCGCAGTGTCCTTGAACGGGTCGCCGATGGTGTCGCCGACAACCGCTGCCTTGTGCGCCTCGGAACCCTTGCCTCCGAAGGCGCCGGCCTCAATGAACTTCTTTGCGTTGTCCCATGCCCCGCCCGCGTTCGCCATGTAGATGGCGAGGAGGAATCCTGAGAGCAGCGCACCGGCGAGGAATCCGCCGAGCATCTCGATGTTGATGAATCCAATGATGAGCGGCAGTGCTACGGCAAGCGATCCGGGAAGGATCATCTCGCGGAGCGAGGCACTCGTGGAGATCTCCACACACTTGTCGTAGTCGGGTTTGGCATCGGGGTCGCCCTCACGCAGACCGGGGATCTCCCGGAACTGGCGCCTCACCTCTTCGATCATCTGGTTGGCTGCCCTTCCGACCGCCTGAATTGTTTGGGCAGCGAAGAAGTACGGGAACATCGAACCGAGGAAGAGCCCCACGACCACCCAGATGCTCAGGATGTCGAGGTTCTCGATGATCGGCTCGCCGGCTGCCTCCAGTTCGGCGTTGATCGACGCCATGAACGTGAAGAACAACGCCAGCGCGGTGACGGCGGCGGAAGCAATAGCGAATCCCTTCGCAACAGCCGCCGTTGTATTCCCGACGGAGTCGAGCTCGTCGGTCGCCTCGCGAACCTCAGGTGGAAGGTGAGCCATCTCGGCGATCCCTCCCGCATTGTCGGCGATCGGCCCATAGGCGTCGACCGAGACGGTGATACCAAGGGTCGCGAGGACACCGATCGCAGCGATCGCCACGCCGTAAATCCCTCCTCCATCCACGGCCATGTCACCCGCCCAGAACGCGGCCCCCATACCGAAGGCGACCACGATCACCGAGTATGCCGCCGACTTCATCCCCTCGGAGATACCGGAGAGAACGACCGTCGCAGGTCCGGTCTGCGACTGACGAGCGATCTCCTTCACGACCTTGTAGTGATCCGACGTGAACCACATCGAGATACGACCAACCAGGCCTCCGACCAGAAGACCGACAACCACAGCGATGAAGAAGCCCCACGGGTTCTTCACACCTTCAAGGCCCCCGAACATCAGCGGTGTGAGTATCGCCACGCCGATGACGGTGAGTCCGGCAGCCGCCCACGTGCCCCTCTCGAGCGTCGCCGCCAAGCTGGCCTTGCCGGGTCGGACGAGGAACGAACCGATAATCGAAGCGAGCATCCCGATGGCAGCGATCATCAGCGGGTAGAACACGGCTTGCATCGTGAAGGCTTCGTCGGCCACACCGAAGACGAGCATCGCGAAGGCAATCGGAGCGATGAGAGAACCCACATAGGACTCGAACAGGTCGGCACCCATACCTGCGACATCTCCGACGTTGTCCCCCACGTTGTCTGCGATCGTCGCCGGATTCCTTGGATCGTCCTCCGGGATTCCCGCTTCGACCTTTCCCACGAGGTCGGCGCCGACATCGGCGGCCTTCGTGTAGATGCCGCCGCCGACGCGTGCGAAAAGAGCGATCGACGAACCGCCCAGGCCGATCGCCGTGACGATGGCTACCCAGTCATCGAGAGCGAGGACCTCCTTGAAAAACCAGATACCGACGGAGAAGCCGAGGAGCCCGAGACCGGCGACCGTGAATCCCATGACCGCGCCGCCCCGGAAGGCAACAGGGAGCGCCTTCTCAGTGCCACCCTGTCGTGCCGCTTCGGCAGTGCGAGCGTTCGCGGCAGTTGCGATCCTCATGCCGATGAAGCCGGCAGTGGCAGAAAGTAGGGCACCGGATAGGTAGGCGACTCCACCCCAGGGCCAGCCCCATGGGAGAAGAACCATGATCAACACGGCCATCAGAGCGACGAATACAGAGAGCGCACGGTATTCGCGTTTCAGGAAGGTCATCGAGCCTCGCCGGATCACGCCCATCAGTTCGACCATGCGATCGTTGCCGGGATCGGCAGCCATCACCTGGCGGGCATACACGAACGCAAGGACCAGAGAGGCGACTCCCATCGCCATGGCGATGTAGAGCCAGAGTTCCGGCTGATTCACGGGCAGCTCCTGAGGTCGGTATCAAGTTGTCGGAGTGATTATATGTTCGTCCGGGGAGCGTGCCGAATGGAGACTGGAAACGGTGTCTGTTGTCTGTCTCCCGTCCGCTTCGGTGGATCGAGGTCCACCTCATTTGCCCGGGTCCCTCGTACGATTCCGGCCTGTGAAACGACTCATACCAACACTCGCCGCTCTGATGCTCCTGTCCGCAGCCTGCACGTCGACTCCCGAGGCTGCTCCAGAGGCGGACGCCGGCTCGACCACCGCACCGTCGATCGCCACAACTCAGGCGACCGAACCAACCACAACGTCGCAAGCACCCGCTACGACCAGCGCCGAAACGACCGATGTGGTGATGGTCGACGGTGATCTGCCGGAGGGCTTGCTGGCAGCGATCACCACTCTGCTCTCATGGCAGCGGGACGATCGAAACGAGACACCCGCCATCCCCGAGGGGCTCGCCGAACATCTGTCAGCCACCCCCTTTGCAACTCCGGACGAGGTCTCCGTGACCGGCACCACGGCAACGATCGAAGGTGGAGAGATCGCCGTTGTCGAAACCGACACCGGTGACGTGCTCCTTGCGGCCGATGAGGGCGACGGGTGGCGGATCGTGGGAGCCGACCCTGCAGCCGGTCCTCCCTGGTACGGCGAAGAGCCGAGAATGGTCATGGTCATCGGATCCGACGCTCGCCCAGGCGAGAACCAACAACGTCTACGGGCCGACAGCATCCACCTGCTCACCGCGAATCCCTCGGAAGGGAACGGCACGATCCTCGGCTTCCCCAGGGACAGTTGGGTCTCGACACCGTACGGATCGATGAAGTTCACGTCGTTGATGGCCGGACGTGGCCCCCAGGTGATGGTCGATAAGGTCGTGGACACGTGGGAGCTCCCGGTGGAGGGATACGTCGTGACCGGGTTCAAAGGTTTCGAGGACCTCATGCGAAACCTCGGCAGCCTCCCGATCGACCTGCCAAAGGCGATACCGACACAAGCCTGGTGGGAAGGGTTCAGAGCCGGAGAGCAGAAGCTGAACCCCCAGCGCACCCTCGAATACTCACGGACCCGCAAAGGGATCCCTGGCGGGGACTTCACACGATCGGCGAACCAGGGCGTCGTCATGCTGGCTGTGCTTCGTCTCCTCCAGATGAACGACATCGCGGATGCACCGGCGATCGTCAGCGTCCTCCTTGATCACACGTGGACCAGTCTGACGCCGACTGATCTCATTCAGTTGGCCGCCACGGTGCACGTGTTGGACGCTGAGGAGATCGAGAACGTCGTTCTCCCCGGCCAGCTCGGCAGAGCCGGGGCCGCTTCGGTGGTCCGGCTTACACCCGCAGCCGACGAGATGCTGGCAGACCTCGCCGACGACGGGTTGTTGGATCAGTAGATCAGTAGATCAGCCAGGGTCACGGCCGACTACCAGCTACCAGTCCCGACTACCGATCACCATCGGATTCCCTGGGCGTAGCGGAGGGCCTTGTCCAGTTGGATCGTCGTTGGTGCGTCGAGCTGGCCGACGGAGCTCTCGGCAAGCTGGTTCTTCGGAACCGTGACGATCGTGTCGCAGTTGATCACCGATTCTTCCGTTAATCCTTGTGCGGGTCCCACCGATACTTCCGATCGGATCCCCCGGATCGTTCGTGTGATCGGAGCGCAGACAATCCCCGTCAGCACGGAAGTGGCTCTCGTGCGGGTCAACACGCAGACAGGGCGCCGTCCCACCGGCGGCTCGAGGTCTGCCCAGTAGATCTCTCCTCTGGTCACCATTCGGGCACCGTCTTCGCTGCGAGTCTGCCTGCGGCTTCGACGATCGACGGGTCCTGGGGCTGGGCCCGATAGGCCTCGATCAGATCTCGGTCGGCGTCGGCGAGATCAGCAGCCTCAAGCACTGCGCGAGCACCGCGCCGGAGCAACTCCGATCGGCTCACCGACAACTGGCGGGCGAGTCGATCAAGTTCGCGAACGAGATCATCGTCGAGTTGAACGAGTACCTGAACACGTGTCATTACCATATGGTAGATCATATGCGAGACTTCGGAGATGATCCGGGTCGGCGAGAAGCGGGGAGATGCCAGGCAGTAGTACGCCCTACGTATGACGTAGTACGATCCCGAGCCGAGGGGGGACTCTCGCTCTGGGAGGTGTTCGCGTAGCACCGGTGCGAAGTCAGAGATACACGACGCAACTAGCCGATACAGGACCTCCGAGCCGTACTACGTCATACCTACTTCGTACTGCGTTCCGAGACACCAGCCGACTCACGATCGGCCTCATATGTCTCTGTCGAGGAGCGCTGCCGGAGCGAATTCGGCCCTGCTCGAGGCACGAACGGTGATCGTTCCGAGACCGACCAGGTCCACTTGCCTGTCGACGACCACATAGACAACCCGTGCCCGCCATGTGCGATC
>JAOZMA010000340.1 GCA_029934555.1 Acidimicrobiia bacterium
CTTGCGAGCTCAGAGCTCCTTCGTGCAGAACCACCAGTCAACGCAGTCGTAGCCTTCGTCAAGGCGTTCTGCCGCACCGGCAGCGGTCTTCGGCGGAGGAACGATCACTCGCTCGCCCGGCTGCCAGTTCTCTGGCGTGGCAACGTCGTACTCGTCGGACGTCTGCAGTGCCTTCACGAGACGCACGAATTCCGCGATCGAACGGCCGTTCGCGAGCGGGTAGTAGACCATCGCGCGAATGAGGCCCTTGTCATCGATGATGAAGGTGCAGCGCACCGCAGACGTGTCGCTCTCGCCGGGCTGGATCATGCCGTATGCGTTCGCGACCTCCATCGAGAGGTCTGCGATGATCGGGAACGGGATCTCAACCTCGAACTTCTCTTTGATCGTACGCGTCCACGCGATGTGAGAGAAGTGCGAGTCGATGGAGAGCCCAAGCAGGTCCGTGTTCATCGCCTGGAACTCGTCGTAGGCGTTGGCGAACGCAATGAACTCTGTGGTGCAGACCGGGGTGAAGTCCGCTGGGTGTGAGAACAGGACCAGCCACTTCCCTGCATAGTCGGACAACTCCTTGACGCCGTGCGTCGTTGGAGCCTTGAAGTCCGGGGCCGGTTCATTGAGACGGGGGAGCGATGGCTGGGTCGGAGCGTCGGTATCCATGGTGAATCCTTTCCTGGTCGCGACCTGACCCTCTGAGTGTATCCGGTCATCAGGGCGCTAGATTCGTCGGTACCACCACCTTTCCGATCACAGCGACGTATGCAGGGAGACGGCAGAGCATGGACCCGAAACGCTGGGCGATCGAGACCTCCACCAGCTCCGTCACGTTCGTCGCAACATCGTCGATTCACCCCATTCGCACGAGGGGCGGGGCATCCGGTTGGATCGAGGGAGGGCTCGACGACAGCGGATTTCTTCCCAACAGCACGCTGCGGGGTCGCCTCGAGGTCCCGCTCTCGGGACTCTCATCGGGGAATCCCCTCGTTGACAATGAGATGAGGCGCCGGGTCGATACGGCGAGCCATCCGTTCATCGTCTGCCAGATCGAGACAACCGAAGACAGCGATGAGAGCACGGCAACGATCACCGGCACGATCAGTTTCCTCGATGTCGACGTCCTAGTTGAGGGAGAGCTAAGCCTCCTGCCGGGGCCACGCCTTTCCGGCGTCGGTGAGTTCGATGTCCGCTGGTGGGGGCTCGAGCCCCCCAGGCTGTTCATGATGCGCGTCGACCCGATCGTCACCGTGGAGATCGACCTGCCGCTCATCTGAGTGCATCGTCATCCATCTGAAATCCTCAGGTGCCATTGGAACGGACCGATACATGAGGAGGAAGACGCATCTCTGGAGTACCCAATGAAGAACATCCTGCGCTCTATCGCAGCAACAGCCACGGTCCTGCTGGCATTCACCGTCGTCCCCGCCGCTTCGGCAGCGACACACGAACTCGGTGAGCTCGTGGACTACCCGTTGACAGCACCCGTGGACGGCAAGCACTACTTCGCGGACTGGTTCTGGGCTGCACGGTCGCACGGCATCCATCACGCGCAGGACCTCATGTCGCCGAAGATGACTCCCGTTGTCGCAGCAGCAGACGGAACGGTCAGGCTCGTCAACTGGACCGACGAGGACCACATGAACCCGGAGCGATGCTGCACGATCGCCCTTCGCCACAATGATGGGTGGGAGTCGTGGTACATCCACCTCAACAACGACACACCCGGCACCGACGACGGTCTCGCCTGGGGAATCGCTGACGGCATCGTTCCTGGAACACCGGTCAAGGCCGGGCAGCTCATCGGCTGGGTTGGCGACTCCGGCACCGCCGAATTCACCGGTCCACATCTTCATTTCGAGTTGCGCGACCCGGGTGGCGTGATCGTCAACCCCTTCCAATCGCTTGCAGATGCAGGAGCCAACTGGATCGGTTCCGGTCCCGCCGACCCCCTGTTCGATGGGTACCGACTGCTCGAAGAGGGCACCAGGGGCGCGGACGTACGTCGCCTCCAAGAAGTCCTGACGAGCCTTGCCTACCAACCCGGTCCGATTGACGGTATCAGCGGGTCCCGTACGATCGCTGCAGTGACCGCATTCCAGAACGATGCGAGTCTCAAGGCCGATGGCCTTGCCGGGCGCGCCACGAGGGCTGCGCTCAAGACTCGTTACGCGGCCGGAACGATGGCAAGCGGCGACACTGGCTCTGCGCCCGCCACGACGACCACGACGACCACGCCCACAGACACCGCGTCGGAGGGCTCGTCAACATCGACGACGACGGTGGTTGCATCCGGGATCCTTCGGAAGGGGAGTCACGGTGCGGATGTGCAGCGAGTGCAGGAACTCCTTGTTGCAGCGGGTTACTCGCCCGGACCTACCGACGGGATCTTCGGCCCGAATACCGAACTAGCAGTCCTCGCGTTCCAGGACGATCACGGCCTGCGCGTCGACGGCCTCGTCGGATCGAACACGCGAACAGCCCTCGGCTTCTGATCTACGAATCGGCACAGTTAGGCCGCGGTTTCTTTCCTCCCCCTCAGGGGGAGGTGCCGACGAAGGAGGCGGAGGGGGTCAAATG
>JAOZMA010000341.1 GCA_029934555.1 Acidimicrobiia bacterium
GGCGACCCGGGGACCGGTCATTGGAAGGCGCGGATCCGTGGGAAGCTCCTCCAGAAGATCCCGGGCTCCGGCGTGTAGGGGATCGTCACAGAATCGCCATGCTCTCTCGGGAGATGGGCCGGCCATCACGTTGAGGTAGTACATGTTGTGGAGTGGAGCGGCCGCAGCCGGACCGTGAAAACCCCGTGGGACCAGGTACACGTCACCGTCGGCCACCGTCAGCGTGTCATCGATCTCGCCATCGTCGGTGAAACACTTGAAGAACCCGAATCCGTTCTCACCGTCGATTCGGAAGTAGTAGATCTCCTCTAGCTCGATCTCGGTCTCGGTCGTCTGGTCATGCTTATGCGGCGGGTAGGACGACCAACTCCCCTCAGGTGTGAGCACCTCGACCGCGATGAGCTTGTCGGCGTCGGCAACGTCGGCGCTCAGGAAGTTGTTGATCTGGCGCGTGCCGGCACCTCCACCTCTGACCTCGATCCGAACATCTTCTGCGGCCACCCGATACGGGTCGATTCGTCGTGTCGCTTCGGCTGTGCAGAGAGCCACTTCCAATGGGCCCTGCGTTGTTATCCGAACTCCCTCATCGATCGGGACGTAGGCGAAGTCGGTGACCGCGCTGAAGACGCTGTCCCTCCCTTCGAGCCGGAAGGAGTGTCCCTCGACCTCGACCGTCAACCCGCCCGACAGCGGGAGGATCGCTACTTCCGTGGTCCCCGTCGCGAATTCATGAGTTGTGCCGGCCGCCAGGCTCAGAACTCGAAGACCCGAGTACCTCCACCCTGCCAGGTTCGGAGTGATGTCCACATCGGTCACGCCGCTGCCACTGGGTGCTGCCGGATAGAAACGTTTGCTCATCTCGTGCTCCTTCGAGTGATCCCTCGTGGGTGATGCGCGCCCCATCGTCTCATATCAACAGGACTCATAGACCACGAGCGAGGCCTTCCAAGAATGAGAAGCTCCGCTTGGCAGCGACGATCGGTCCTTCACCGGCTCTGGGCTCCGAATCCAGTACCGCGTCCTGCTCGATGACGTACCACCCCTTGTAGCCCTGAGTCTCGAGTGCAGCAACGAAGCCCGCTATGTCCAGGCTTCCGTCTCCCAGCGGGAGGAACATTCCATCGATCACCGCCTGGCGGAAGGCGAGGTCACCGGAA
Source organism: Acidimicrobiia bacterium (assembly GCA_029934555.1). Classification (GTDB taxonomy): domain Bacteria; phylum Actinomycetota; class Acidimicrobiia; order Spongiisociales; family UBA5794; genus JAHEEL01. The sequence continues at coordinate 1,158 of JAOZMA010000341.1, forward strand.
CGGACTTGTCGCGCCAGGTTCTCGTCGAGATCTTTGAGGTGAACGTGGGACACTCGACCGGTCGCGGCCTTCGCTATGGCTACGGGATCGGCACCTGCCAAGGCGAGATGTCCGGTATCGATACACAGATCGACCCGGGATTGCTCGAGTAGACGTTCGACGTGATCCTGGGTCACGATCGCCGTGCCCCAGTGGGGGTGGAGTGTTGTCCCCAGACCCTGTTCGGAAGCGATCTCGATGACGCTATCGAGACTGGTCAGGAACGTATCCCACTCGGTCTCCGTCAGGTCGATCTGTACGTCATATCCGGAGTGGTGGGAGTCTGCGGCAAAGACCATGACCGGGGCGCCTATGCCCGCGAGGGTCGCGGCTGCCCGAGACACGTATTCGAGGTTCTCGGAGACCAACTCAGGTCGATACAGCACGGCCGGAACGAAGCCGCCGACAAGGGCCAGGTTGAAGCGATTGAGCAGAGCTCGCAGTTCGTCGACATCCTCGGGCAGATAGCCGTCCGGGCCGAGCTCCGTGGCGGCCAAGCCGATCTGCTGCATCTCTGCGAGAACCCGGTCCCGGTCCATCAGGTAACCCCAGCCGGGGGATCCGTCGACCCCCCACGTGATCGGTGCGCCGGCAATACGATTCAGAAACGTCATCTCAGTTCCTCCAAACTCACGATCCGTCCTTCTTTGGCCGAAATTGTGCATGCGTCGGCGATCGCCAGAGCGGTTCGGGCATCGCGCACTGTGCACTCGTTCGGCTCACCGCTGAGAACCATCGAGAGAAACGCATCCATCTCCCGGGAGTAGGTCTCGCCGAAGCGCGGTATCCACTCCGTATACGGTTCGATGGGAGGGTCGACGCCCGTCTCGAGCGACCGCAGTGGCGTGTGCGGGTCGAGACCCACCGCCACTGAATCCTTCGTGCCGAAGACCTCCATTCGGACGTCGTAGCCAACGGGATCCTGGCGCGACCCACAGAGTACGGCCAACGTACCGTCGTCGAGCCAGAGGGTCACGGCGGTTTGGGCGTAGTCGCCGAACTTCCCGAACCATTCAAATCCTCTAGTAGCACCGGCCGCGTGGACACGAACCACTTCTCGACCGGTCACGAAACGGAGAATGTCGAAATCGTGGATCAGTTGGTCGATGAACTCGCCACCGGATCGAGCGACGTACTCCTCATCCGGTACCTCGTAGTCATGATGCTGCCCGACGATGAGCGTGACGGTTCCGAGGCTGCCGTCCGCCACCAGGTTCCGCGCAGCACGGTAGCCCGTGTCGAATCGGCGGTTGAACCCTATCTGAACCGGAATACCCCCCTGCGACACGATGTCGACTGCCCTGTCGGCGTCGTCGAGGCTCATCGCCAACGGCTTCTCGCACAACGCGGGTACTCCACGCGCCACCGCTCGTTCT
>JAOZMA010000061.1 GCA_029934555.1 Acidimicrobiia bacterium
GGCCGGCCTCGACGACTACGAGGACATACTCAACGAGAACCCGATCTTCCTCGACCGGACCCGCGGTGTCGGAGTGCTCACTCCCGAAGAAGCGCAGGCATACGGCGTCACCGGACCCGCAGCCAGAGCGTCGGGTGTGAACTTCGATCTCCGCAAGGCCTTCCCCTACAGCGGGATCGAGCAGTACGAATTCGACGTCCCGCTCGGAAAGCACGGAGATACGCTCGACCGCTACTTCGTTCGGATGGAGGAGATGCGCCAGTCCATCCGCATCGTCAAGCAGGTAGTAGAGACGATGCCGGCCGGCGACTACCGCACCGATGATCGCAAGGTCACGCCGCCGCCACGCAAGCGCATCGACGAGTCGATGGAGGCGTTGATCCACCACTTCAAGATCTTCACCGAGGGATTTAAGGCGCCAGCGGGCGAGGTGTACCAGGCCGTCGAGTCGCCGCGGGGCGAGCTGGGCATGTACCTCGTGTCGAAGGGCGGCTCGAAGCCGTGGCGCCTTCACGCCAGGACGCCGTCGTTCGCGATCGTGCAAGCCCTGCCGGTGATGCTGACCGATCAGATCGTTCCGGATGTCATCGCGACCCTCGCGTCGCTCGACCCCGTACTGGGAGACGTCGACCGATGATCAACCACTGGAGCAGCGAGAACCAGGAGCGGGCGAAAGAGCTCCTCGAGCAGTATCCCGAAAAGCGGTCGGCCGTCATGCCGCTGCTGTACGTGGCGGCCCTCGAGCACGGCTACGTCTCCGAGGATGCGATGCGTGAGGTCGCCGGACTCACCGGTCTCACGTCCGCACAGGTGCAGTCCGTCGCATCGTTCTACACGATGTACAAGCGTGAGCCGGTCGGGAAGTATCTCGTATCGGTATGCACCTCTATCTCGTGCTACCTGCGCGGCGCCGACGCCGTGCTCGAAGCGATCGAAGACGAGACCGGGATTCTTGACGGAGAGACGACACCGGACGGGAAGATCTCAGTCGAGCACGTCGAGTGCTCCGGAGCATGCGGCGGCGCACCTGCTGTGTCCGTCAACTGGGAGCTGGTCGAGGGTCTCGCGCCCGACAAGGCAAGGGACCTCATCAAGTGGCTGCGCGACGCCGAGCCGTCGGTCATCTTCGGCGACGAGATGCAGATGCTCTTCGGCGGCCAGCAGTCATTCGACTGGGGCCCCAAAGAGATCGAAGGTGCGATAGCCGCACTGCCCGCCTTCGACCCCTACGGCACGGCAGGAGGCGAGAAGTGAGCTACGAGCCAACAGCCAACAGCTCACAGCCAACAGCCGGGCGTTCTTGCTGTCTGCTGTCCGCTGTCTGCTGTCCGCCGTCATCTCATACCAGAGGTATGCGATGACACAGAAGATCCTTCTCTCTCGCATGGAAGCTCATCCTTCTGACTCGCAGACGCTGGCTCGCTACGTCGACACCGGCGGATACGCCACGCTGCGCAAGGCCCTCAAGTCGATGACTCCTGAAGAGGTCACCGCAGAAGTCAAAGCGTCGAACATTCGCGGTCGGGGCGGGGCGTCGTTCCCGACCGGCGTGAAGTGGGGATTCCTGCCGCCCGACATTCGACCCCGCTACCTCGTCGTCAACGGTGATGAGTCCGAGCCGGGCACGTTCAAAGACCGGATGCTGCTCGAACGCGACCCCCATCAACTGCTCGAAGGGATCATCCTCTCCGCTTACGCGCTCGACGTGCACGAGTCGTTCGTCTACATCCGGGGCGAGTACCCCAAGCCGGCACGTCGTCTCCAGAGGGCGATCGACGAAGCGTATGAGGCCGGCTATCTCGGCGGGAACATCCTCGGTTCTGGATTCGATCTCGATGTCGTCGTCCACCTCGGTGCCGGCGCGTACATCTGTGGTGAGGAGACCGCCCTGCTGTCGAGCCTCGAAGGTCGGCGAGGCGAACCCCGTCTCAAGCCGCCGTTCCCTGCTGTTGAAGGTCTCTACTCGAAGCCGACGATCGTCAACAACGTTGAGACGATCTCGAACGTCCCCTGGATCGTCGAGAACGGTGGAGCGAAGTACGCAGCGATCGGACCCGAGACGTCGTCGGGGACTCGCGTGATGTCGCTGTCCGGTCACCTCAAAAAGCCGGGCGACTACGAGGTCGTCGCCGGGATCACCTGGCGCGAACTGATCTACGAAGTCGGCGGCGGCATCCTTGACGATCGTGAACTCAAGGCCTGGGTGCCCGGTGGCGCATCGGCTCCATGGTTCGTCCCGGCCGAGCATCTTGACACACCCGTCACCATCGACGACATCGCCAAGCAGGGTTCGATGATCGGATCGGGTGCCGTCATCGTGATGGACGACTCCACGAACGTTGTCGGCGCCGCCCATCGCCTGGTCCGCTTCTTCTCCCACGAGTCATGTGGACAGTGCACGCCCTGCAGGGAAGGCACCACCTGGCTCGAGCGCATCCTCCTCCGGATCCTCGACGGATACGGCCGACCGGAAGACATCGGCCTTCTGCTCGACGTCTCCGACAACATCAGCCCCGGGCTCACATGGCCTCCCGCGATGACGACGATCTGTCCTCTCGGTCCATCGTCGACCGCCCCCGTCGTCTCGATGATGAAGTACTTCCGCGACGAAGTCGAAGCGATGATCAGCGGAGCGCCGATCAGCATTGGAGGTGTGTCTCGTGGCTGAAGAACGCGCCACCGTGACGATCAACCTCGACGGCGTTGACATCCAGGTCGAATCCGGCCAGGCACTCATCGACGCAGCCGAACTGGCGGGGACGTACATTCCCCGTTTCTGTTACCACCCACGGCTGAAGCCGGTCGGCCTTTGCCGTGCTTGCCTCGTCGAGGTTGAAGGACCGCGCGGGACGGCGCTCGTCCCTTCGTGCACGACGCCGGTCGGCGAAGGCATGATCGTCCACACGCAGTCGGAGACGGTGAAGAAGGCCCAGGAGGGTGTTCTCGAGTTCCTGCTGATCAACCACCCGCTCGACTGCCCGGTCTGTGACAAAGGCGGCGAGTGCCCCCTCCAGGACCAGGCCTACGCGTTCGGTGCCGGCGAGACCCGATTCGTCGAAGAGAAGCGCCACTACGAGAAGCCGATCGAGATCTCGGATCTGATCCTTCTCGACCGTGAGCGCTGCATCCTGTGTGGCCGATGCACCCGCTTCTCGGACGAGGTCTCCGGCGATCCGCTCATCGAGTTCAAGGATCGCGGGAACTACGTCCAGGTCATGACGTTCCCCGATGAGCCGTTCGCCTCCTACTTCTCCGGCAACACCGTCCAGATCTGCCCGGTCGGTGCTCTGACCGCGAAGCCGTACCGGTTCAAGGCTCGTCCGTGGGACATCGATGGTGTTGAATCCGTCTCGCTGGTCGACGCCGTTCACTCGAAGATCTCTGTGCAGACGAGTCACAACGAGATCGTTCGCATCTACGGCATCGACAACGACGCGACGAATCACGGATGGCTGTCCGACAAGGACCGGTTCATCTTCAACTACGGCCAATCCGAGGACCGGCTCACGACACCGCTCATCAAGGAAGATGGGGAGTTCAAGGAAGCCACCTGGGCCGAAGCGATCACTCTCGTCTCCGAGCGCCTCGGATCCTTCGACGCCGACAAGGTCGCCGGCATCGGTGGCGCACGCTCGACGAACGAAGACGCCTACGTCTTCTCGAAGTTCCTCCGCTCCGTGGTCGGAACCCCCCACCTCGATGCCCAGATCGGTGATGGCCTCAACGCGGCATTCGCAGCAGCCGTCACGCCCCGTGCAGAGATCAACGATCTCGAGACGGTGAAGACGATCCTGCTGTGGGGACCCGATCTGAAGGAAGAACTTCCCGTTCTGTATCTCCGGGTGCGCCGGGCCGCCACAGAACTCGGAGCGAACCTTGTCATCTTCCACCCGCGACGCACCGGTCTCGACGGCGTCGCCACACACACGTTCCAATACAAGCCCGGGACGGGTCCGGATGTGCTGCGCAAACTGGTAGCCGGTGACGGCGAGTACGCCGAAGCCCGTAGGACGCTTGGCGAGGGCCCCGTTCTCGCCCTTGTTGGACGAACGGGACTCACCGAGGATCCGGACCTGGCCGAGGCGGTCGCCGCCTTCGCTCTGGACCTTCCCGACGCCAGGATCATGCCGCTCATGCGCCGCGGCAACGTCTTCGGCGCCCTCGACATGGGGGTCACACCGGCCCTGCTCCCCGGCCGGGTAGCGATCGACGACGAAGCCGGTCGGACTGCGCTCGAAGAGCACTGGGGTCCGCTTCCCGACGGTGCCGGTCTCGATACGACAGGGATCCTCGAAGGTCTCGCAAGCGGCCAACTCAGTGCACTCGTGCTCAACGGCGCGGATCCGATTCGCGACTATCCGACACCGTCGACCGCCGCCGCGGCACTCGACGTCGCCGAGTTCGTCGTTTCGTTCGAGATGTTCATGTCCGACTCGGCTGCCTACGCCGACGTGATCTTCCCGGTCGTCGGCCTCGGTGAGGTCGAGGGAACCGCCACAAACCTCGAAGGCCGGGTCCAGAAGGTGAACCGAATCGTCCTGCCGGCCGGGATGTCCCGGCCCGTGTGGTCGATTCTCAATGACCTGGCGGCCACGATGGGGACCGAGTTCGATGCAGCATCGGTGGAAGCCGTCGGAGCCGAGATCACCTCGGTCGCACCCGCCTACGGCGGCGTCGCCTGGGATCGCCTGTCGTGGGGCGATGACAAGGAAGGCCTCGTTCTTCCCGGACCCGACGGCACACAGCCGCTCGAGTACACGCCGATCGACCGCAGCGTTCCCGTCGCATCCGGTCATCGCGTCCTCCACACCGCTCGAGTTCTCTACGACGACGGTGTCATGATGCGCCACAGCCCGGGCATCTCGGGGCTTGCCTCAAGAGGGGCCGCCTATCTCCACCCGAGGGATGCGTCCGTGCTCGCCGTCACCGAGGGAGACGAGATCGACATCACCGTGGACGGCGAGGTCCGACTCCCGGTCGTGATCGACCCGAGCCTCGTCGAAGGCACCGTCTACGTGCCGTTCAACCTTGCGGCAACCGCCGGACTCGGTGCAGTCGGAACGCTGCGGATCGACGCGGTTCGAGGGGGTGACGACTGATGGAGGACTTCATTGTCGCAGCCGTCAAAGTTGTCATCGCTTTCGCACTCCTGTTCATGGTCGTCCTGTTGATCGTCTGGGCGGAGCGACGGATCGTCGCCTTCATGCAGAACCGTCTTGGCCCAACACGGGCGGGACCGTTCGGAATACTGCAGACGCTTGCCGACGGCATGAAGCTGCTGTTCAAGGAGTCGTTGACTCCGCGCAACGCAGAGGTCTTTCTCTATCTCGCCGCTCCTGTGATGGCCCTGCTCCCCGCCCTGTTGATCTTCCTCGTGATCCCGATCGGTGCACCGATCACAATCGGGGACACGACGTACACGCTGCAGGTCACCGACCTCAACGTCGGCGTGCTTTACGTCCTGGCTCTGTCGTCGATGGCCGTGTACGCGATCACGCTCGCCGGCTGGGCATCGGGATCGAAGTACCCGCTCCTCGGATCCGTGCGCGCAGCGGCACAGATGATCTCCTACGAGGCGGCGATCGGACTCGCCCTCGTCCCCGTGATCATGTTCGCCGGCACCACCTCGATCGCCGGGATCGTCGAAGCACAGGGCGCCACTTACTTCGGATTCCTTCCCGCATGGAACATCGTGTTGCTTCCATCGTTCGTCGTGTTCGTGATCGCCGCGTTCGCAGAGACGAACCGGGCGCCCTTCGACCTGGTCGAGGCCGAGCAGGAGATCGTCGGAGGGTTCCACACGGAGTACTCGGGTTTCCGCTTCGCCCTGTTCTTCCTCGCCGAGTACATCAATCTCTTCACCATGTCGGCGCTCACCGTGACGTTCTTCCTGGGCGGCTGGAATGGGCCGACCTTCGGACCGACCTGGCTGGTGTGGATCCTCCCGGTGATTTGGTTCTTCGTGAAGACGTTCGCCATCATCTTCCTCTTCATCTGGGTTCGGGGAACGCTCCCGAGGATGCGGTACGACCAGTTGATGGCCTTCGGTTGGAAGCGTCTCATCCCCGTCTCGCTGGCGTGGATCATCCTTGCGATGATCGCCATGGGGATCCGCAGATATGGGTTGCCATGGGCATGAGGGGAGTGACGCGATGAGCATGATCGGAGACCTCTTCGGCCCGTGGAAGGGCTTCACGGTGACGTTCCGTCAGATGTTCAAGCCGAAAGTGACGACGCGCTATCCGAAGGACAAGCGTGTGAAGCCGCAGCGGTTCCACGGACGACACGTCCTGAACCGCTACCCCGACGGCATGGAGAAGTGCATCGGGTGCGAGCTCTGTGCGGGTGTCTGCCCGGCCAACTGCATCTACGTGCGCGGTGCGGACAATCCGGTCGATGACCCGGTGAGCCCGGGGGAGCGATTCGGATTCGTCTACGAGATCAACATGCTGCGATGCATCTTCTGCGGTCTGTGCGTCGAAGCATGTCCGACCGAGGCGATCACGATGACGCACCTCTTCGAGATGTCCGTCACCGATCGGGAAGAGGGGATCTTCACCAAGGACTCGCTCCTCGTCGACCCGGACGGGACGCCGAACCATCCGCTCCCCGAAACGCCACTGATCGACATCAACGAACTCAAGCTCGGCGACGGCTGGATGCGAGCCACGGCGCCGTCGGGACGCGCCACCTTCGAGGGCATAGAAGCCTGGAGTCCGAGCGCGCGAATGGGCGGAATGGCGCCAGCGGAACCCAGCCAACAGCAGACAGCGGACAGCGGACGGCAAGAAGCCGCCAGCAAGAAGCCGACAGCAGACGGCGGACAGCCAGAGGAGGAGTCCTCATGAGAGTGACGCCACAGGCGTGCTCCGGGATGCTGGCTGTCAGCTGTGGGCTGTCGGCTGTCCGCTCATCGGCCACCGGAGGTGCTCGATGATCGAAGTCTTTCTCTTCGCCATCTTCGCTCTTGTTGCGCTCGCCGGGGCCGTCGTGATGCTCACGGCGAGGAACCCCGTCTACTCGGCGATGGGTCTGCTCGTGACCATGTTCGCGATGGCGCTTTTCTACGTCATGCTCGACGCTCATTTCGTGGCCGCTGTTCAGATCCTCGTATACGCCGGTGCGGTCATGACGCTCTTCCTCTTCGTCATCATGATGATCGGCGTCGACAAGAAGGAGGAGAGGGTCGAAACGATCCCCTTCCAGCGAGGCATCACGTTCGTAGTTGCGCTCGGCCTCGCTGTCGTGATCATCCTTGCCGGACGCCAGGCATGGGTCACCGGTAGCGACGCCTTCGGAAGTCCCGACATGGTCGGAACGATCGAGACCGTCGCCGATTCGCTGTTCGGGACCTGGACGATCGCCTTCCTCTCCACCGTCTTCCTTCTCACGATCGCTGCCGTCGGCACCGTGGCGCTCGCCATGTTCGGCCCGACGGCGGTTCAAAGCACCGACGAGGAGGAGGGGGCATGATCGTCATGGCAGATGTCACCGTCACCGTCGGCTGGTACATGATCCTTGCCGCTGTGCTCTTCTCCATGGGGGCCGCAGGCGTGTTGTTGCGTCGCAACGCCCTCGTGATGTTCATGTCGGTGGAACTCATGCTGAACTCGGTCAACCTCACGTTCATCGCCGCAGGCAACGAACTCGGTCTTGTCGAAGGCCAGGTCGCGGCGCTCTTCGTGATGGTGGTTGCCGCTGCAGAGGTGACCGTCGGCTTGGCGATCCTCGTGGCCGTCTTCCGTCGTCGTTCTACGGCGAACGTGGATCTGCTGTCGGAGTTGAAGGGATGATGGCGTGATCGACTACCTCTGGCTCCTGATCGCTCTCCCGCTCCTCGGAGCGCTAACGCTGATCCTGTTCGGGAAACACATCGGTGAGCCGGCATCCGGATGGCTGGCATCGGCACTCGTCGTCATCCCATTCCTGATCGCTGCGGCGCTCACCGTGCCGTTCCTCAACGGAGCCGAGTCCGAAACGGTGTTCCTGTTCTCATGGATCCCGGTCATCGGTGCGAACGCTTCACTGCTGTGGGACCCGCTCTCTGCTCTGATGACGCTGGTTGTCACCGGGGTCGGCGGATTGATCCACGTCTACTCGGTCGGCTACATGCACGGCGACCCGCGATACCCCCGCTTCTTCGCATACATGAACTTCTTCATCGCGTCGATGCTGACGCTCGTCCTCGCCGATAACTTCGCGTTGATGTTCGTCGGGTGGGAGCTCGTCGGCCTCTCGTCGTACCTGCTGATCAGCTTCTGGTTCGTCAAGCCGTCCGCCGCCGCGGCGGGCAAGAAGGCGTTCATCGTCAACCGCATCGGAGACTGGGGTTTCCTGATCGCCCTCATGATGATCTTCGCAGCGTTCGGCACCCTCGACTTCGCGATCGTGTTCGCCGAGGCACACGGTGTTCTCAGCGTCGGATTGGCGACGGCGATCACACTGATGCTCTTCATCGGAGCGACCGGCAAGTCCGCACAGCTTCCTCTCTACGTGTGGCTCCCCGACGCCATGGAGGGCCCGACGCCCGTGTCGGCTCTCATCCATGCCGCCACGATGGTGACGGCGGGTGTCTACATGATCGCTCGAACCGCCGTCCTCTTCGAGATGGCCCCGATCTCGCTCGCCATCGTCGCGACCGTCGGTGCACTGACCGCGATATTTGCCGCCACGCTCGCTGTCGGGCAGCGCGACATCAAGCGGGTGCTGGCGTACTCAACGATCAGCCAGTTGGGCTACATGGTCATGGCTGTGGGACTCACCGCATTCACGGCAGGGATCTTCCACCTCATGACACACGCCTTCTTCAAGGCCCTGCTCTTCCTCGGCGCCGGATCCGTGATCCACGCCATGTCCGACGAGCAGGACATGTGGAAGATGGGTGGCTTGAGGAAGTACGTGCCGATCACGTTCGTAACGATGGCCGTCGGTTGGCTGGCGATCAGCGGGCTCTTCCCGCTGGCCGGTTTCTGGTCGAAGGACGAGATCCTCGCCTCGGCGTTCGCCAAGGGTGGGTTCTTCCTCATCCTGTGGGGGATCGGGGTCGTCACGGCGTTGATCACCGCCTTCTACATGACCCGCCTCATCATCCTCACGTTCTTCGGCGACAAGCGCTGGGACGAAGGCGTCCATCCTCACGAGTCTCCCTGGACGATGACGATTCCACTGATCGTTCTCGCCCTGCTCTCCGCTATCGCCGGTCTGTGGAACACCCCGGTGAGGCTCGGACTCGAGCACTTCCTCGAACCGGTCTTCGGCGACATTCACCAGGTCCATCCAGCGGGAGGCCTCACCGTGTGGGCCCTCGCGCTGATCTCGCTTGCTATGGTCGTCATCGGCATCCTCATCGCCTACGGGCGGTACGGACGTGGTGACCTGCCGAACGAGGAAGGCGGCTACTGGACCGCAGCGCTCGACGGCTACGGCGTCGACACCTTCTACGGCAAGGTCATCGTGTTGCCGGGCAAGACCATCTCCACATGGCTCGCCATGGTCTTCGACACCAAGGTCGTGGACGGGGTCGTGAACGGCCTCGCCTACGGGGTGCGGGCCTTCGGCTCGTCGATGCGTGTGCTCCAGACCGGCTGGGTGCGTTCGTACGGCGCGGCGATCGTCGCGGGCAGCCTCGGTGTCATCCTCTGGCTCCTCCTCCAGGGAGGTGCGTTCTGATGGAACTGACCCTGCTCATCGTCTTGCCGCTGCTCGGCGCATTGGTCGTAGCGTTCCTCCCGAAGGAACGAACCGAACTCGTCTTCCCGGTCGCCCTCGGTCTGAGCATCCTTCCGCTTGCGGCGTCGCTGTGGATCATGGTGAACTTCGTCTCCGGAGAGCCGCTCTTCCAGTTCACCGAGGATTACGTGCTGTCGGACACGTTCGGCATCGCCTGGCGTGTCGGCGTCGACGGGATCTCGCTGTGGATGATCGTCCTGACCGGTCTGTTGATGACGCTGTCGATCGCCGCATCGAAGTCGATCACCGATCGTCCCAAGCAGTACATGGTGGCGATGCTCGTGCTCGAAGCCGGCCTCCTCGGCGTGTTCCTGTCACTGGACCTGCTGCTGTTCTTCGCCTTCTTCGAGATCGTGCTGGTGCCGATGTACCTGCTGATC
>JAOZMA010000062.1 GCA_029934555.1 Acidimicrobiia bacterium
TGGGCTGGATTCATGAGACGCGTGGCGTCTTCTTCCCTCCCCTGAGCCTGGATCCACGGTTTCTCGTTGGGTGGAGTAGTCGAATCCGTTGACACGAGCCGTTTTCTCGCCGGAGTCATTCGTCACGATCCGGGTGAAGGCGCGACCAGGGTTTTCTGACATTCTCCACCACCAGTGGGGGAGATGCCCGGCAGGGCATTAGGGGGTGTCTTGCCAGAGGGGGTGTCTTGGTCCGATCAATCTCGTATACAGACGCCGCTGGGAACCTGCAGGTGGCCCCAGGTGGCCCCCCTGCGGCGCGGGGGCGCCGCGTCCCCCCGCCGATGCGTCGGGGGGACAGGACAAGAGCCTTCTGTCGTTGCACAAACCGTGGATTCAGGCTCAGGGGGAGGAAGAGGATCGTGTCCTATCCGCGGGCCCTCTCAATACCCAGTACCCAATATCCAATACCCAGTACTCAGTACTCAGTACGGCGAGCGCAGCGAGCCCAGACCGCAGCGAGCCCCTCCTACCTCTTGAAGATCCCTGCTGCTCCCATGCCGCCGCCGATGCACATGCTCACGATGCCGTACTCGACGTCGCGTCGTGCCATCTCGTGGAGGAGCGTCGCCGTGAGCTTCGCACCGGTGCAACCGAGTGGGTGACCGAGGGCGATGGCGCCACCGTTCACATTGACGATCGCCGGATCGAGGCCGAGCGTGCGCATCGAGTAGAGGGCCTGGCTCGCGAACGCCTCGTTCAGTTCGATGAGGCCGATGTCGTCGATCGTGAGACCGGCGGCTTCGAGTGCCTTGGGAATGGCAGCCGTTGGGCCGATCCCCATCTCGTCGGGGTGCACACCTGCCACCTGGTACGTAACGAGTTCGCCGAGCGGCTCGAAACCGTAGGCAGCGGCCGTCTCTCTGCTCATCAACAGCTCGATCGCTGCGCCGTCGGACGTCTGCGACGAGTTACCGGCTGTGGAACGACCGTTCGCCTTGAACGCCGGTCGCAGCCTGCCGAGGCCTTCGACGGTGCTCGCTCGTGGTCCGTCGTCGGTATCGAACAAAACGGTCTTGCCGCCGACGGTCACTTCGAGCGGGATGATCTCGTCCTTGTACCGCCCTTCGCTAATCGCTGCCAGGGCACGCCTGTTCGACTCGACGGCGAACGCATCCTGATCCTCACGGCTGATGTCGTAGCGCTCAGCAACGGTCTCGCTCGTGATGCCCATCCCGTCGTACGAGGCGATGAACTCATTCGCCAGATACGGATTGGGCGCGGGCTTCTGTCCACCCATGGGCACCAGCGACATCGATTCGACACCGCCGGTGAGCACGATCTTCGACCATCCGGCAGCGATCTGGGCCGCGCCGGACCCCAGCGACTGCAGACCACTGCTACAGAAACGGTTGATCGTCATCCCCGGCACCGAGACCGGCAGCCCGGCTCTCAGTGCAGCGATGCGGGCAACGTTCATTCCCTGCTCGCCCTCGGGGAAGGCGCATCCGATGATCACGTCGTCGATGTCGGCCGGATCCACATTCGGGATCCTCGTCATCAACTCTTCGATCAGGCGGCCGAGCAGATCATCGGGCCTGGTCTCCCGCAGGGTGCCCTTTCCGGACTTGCCGACTGCGGTTCGATACGCGTGTGTGACCACGACTCCTGTGCTCATTGTTGTGCTCCTTCTCCCACTCAGTTCCGCAACGGCTTGCCGGATTCCAACATGTGCATGATGCGATCCATCGTCTTCTGCTCCTGGCAGAGGCCCACGAACGCTTCCCTCTCAAGATCGAGGAAGTCCTGCTCACTCAGCAGAGTGCCGGAAGGAACATCGCCGCCGCACAGGACCGTGGCAAGAACCGTTCCGAGATACTCGTCGTACTCGCTGAGATAGTTGCCCTGCTGCATCCCGTGGACGCCGACCTTGAGGGCGGCGATGCCGCTCGTACCCGGCACCGGAACCTTTCGTGGTACCGGCGGTTTGTACCCGGACGCCACCATGGCGAGTACGTCCGCCTTCGCATCGGCGAGTACGGCATCGGGATTCAACGTGATCCGATCGGATCTCCGTAGGAATCCGTGGAACTTGGCCTCTTCGGCACTCGTCGACACGGTTCCCATCCCTACGGTCATGAACACCTTCTCCATGAAGGGGAACAGGTCCGCCTTCACTCCCTCGGGGATCGAGCCGTAGAACCGGAACGCCATCTCCTTGCAGCCTCCACCGGCCGGGATGAGTCCGACGCCGAGTTCCACGAGTCCGATGTATGACTCGGCCGCGGCTCGAACCGCGTCGCCGTGCATGACGGCTTCGCAGCCACCGCCGAGCGCCATGCCGCGCGGTGCAACGACCACAGGGCCGTCGCAGTACTTCATCCGCATATAGGCATCCTGGATGGCGCTCACGGCCTGCCCGATCTGGTCCCAGTCCTTCGACATGGCCAGCATCCCGATGAGACCGACGTTGGCTCCAACAGAGAAATTGGTTGCCTCGTTGCCGACGACCAGTCCAACGAGCTCACCGCTGTCGACCATGTCACAGCCCGTCTCGATCACCTCGAGGATGGTGCCGTCGATCGCGTTCATCTTCGTATGGAACGCGACGCATCCGACCCCGTCGCCCATGTCGTAGAGCGTCGCGCCCACGCTGCTCGCAAGCACCTTGCCCGACTCGGCGAGCGTCGACAGGAAGATCACGCCTTCTGAGATCGGAACCGGCTTGTACGTCTCGGCCGTGACGTCCCAGTAGAAGGGGACCCCGTCGCGCTCTACGTACCAGCTGCCTTCGCCGTATTCGAGGAGTCGGTCGACGGCCTCGGGCACGATCATGCCCTCTGCGCGCATCCGCTCCACGGACCGGGCGACGCCGATGGCATCCCATGTCTCGAACGGACCCATCTCGTAGCCGAAGCCCCATCGCATGGCCCGGTCCACGTTGACGATGTCGTCGGCGATCTCGCCGAGAAGCTCGAGCGCGTAGATGCTCGTCTCGGCGGTCACCTTCCACGCCAGCCGTCCATGATCGTCGTCGAACCAGACGATCTCGGCCACCTTCTCGGCCGTCGCCTCCTTCTTGCGGGCTGCGCCGACAACGGGGAGTCGTACCTTGCCCGTGTCCACGTAGTCGAGGGTGTCGAGGTCGAGGCTGAGAATGACGCTGCCCTTCTCGCCCTTGACCTTCTTGTAGAAGCCTGCGCCGGTCTTGGCTCCCAGCCTGCCGTCTGCGATCAGTGCCTGCATCGACTCGGGGACCGTGAAACGATCTCTCCAAGGATCATCGGGACACCCTTCGGCGATCGTGGTCAGCACGTGAGCCATCGTGTCGAGGCCGACGATGTCGGCGGTGCGGAACACGGCCGACTTGGCCCGTCCCATCGTGGGTCCGAACAGAGCGTCGGCTTCGGCGACTCCGACGCCGTACTCGGCCATCCAGTGGAACACCGACGCGATGCCGAACGTGCCGATCCGGTTGGCGATGAAGTTCGGAGTGTCCTTGCAATACACGATGCCCTTGCCGAGCACTCGCTCGCCGAACTCTGCCATACCGGCGAAGACGTCCGGATCGGTCTCTGGGGTCGGGACCAATTCCAGAAGCCGCATGTAGCGAACCGGATTGAAGAAGTGCGTCACCATGAAATGGCGTTTGAAATCCTCGCTGCGGCCCTCCGCCATCGCCTCTACCGAGAGGCCGGATGTGTTGGACGAGACGACGCTCCCTTCACGACGGTGTTCGTCGACCATCTCGAAGACTCGCTGCTTGATGTCCATCCGTTCAACGACGACTTCGACGATCCAGTCGCACTCACCGAGCTTGTCGAGATCGTCCTCGTAGTTGCACGCGGTGACCAGGGAACCAAGGTCCGCCCGGTAGAGCAACGCCGGTTTGGCGCGCTTCATTGCCGTGACACCGGCATCTGAGATGCGGTTGCGTACCTTTCGGTCTTCGAGGGTCAGTCCTGCCGCTGCTTCCGCATCCGTCAACTCCCCCGGCGCCACATCGAACAGATATGACGGAATGCCGGCGTTGGCGAGATGAGCGGCGATGCCTTGACCCATCACTCCAGCTCCGAGAACTCCGACCCGCTTGATCCGTATGCCCATAACTTCTCTCCTCGAGCGTCGCGACAATGTTGGCACTTCGCCGCACAGTGGTCGATTCGAGAGATCTGGACAAGGGCCGGAGGACCCCTAAGCGGCGGATATTCGGAGAAACGGCGCTTCAGCGTTCGAGACGAGCGCGTATTTCGTCCGGAATCACGGCTGCGGCCGGCATACGAAGCGGCGTCATGGAGACGGCTCCTTCGCGAGCGGCTGAGAGGTCGGTACCGTCGATGCCGTCGAACTCGACGAAACCACCACCGAAATCGTGTGTGAAGATCCCGTCGCCCTGTTCACTGAACAGGCTGCCGTAGCCAACGCGCGCGACCGTCGTCAGACGTCGTGGTGTGTCGAGCGTCGCATCGAACGGCAGATTCATCGTGACGACGTCGGCGAGTTCGGTCAACCCCGACAAGCGGGCCTCATCGACGAGACTCGTTGCAACGACGGAGAGGCGCTCCCACTTCAGCAGTGCTTCCCTCTCGTGCACCTTCCGCCTCCACGTATGCCAGTCACCGGTGGTTCCGGTCGAGACCGCGATCGACGGAATCCCCGAAACCCAGCCCTCGACCGCGGCGCCGACAGTTCCCGATGACATCAGGAACGCAGCTCCGTGGTTGTATCCGACGTTGATACCGGAGACGACGAGCGAGGGGGGTTCGTCGAAGAGTCCATGGATCCCGATCTGAACGGCGTCGGCAGGGAACCCGGTGCAGGTCCATGCCGCTCCCCCATCGAGTTCAACCTTCTCGACACGGATCGGATCGAATCTGGTGATCGCCTTGCCGATCCAGCTGCGTTCCCGGTCGGGGACAACGACATGAACGGTTCCAAGATCGGACAAGGCCCGAGCGAATGGTGCAAGGGCGGGGCTATCGATGCCGTCGTCGTTGGTCAGCAGGATCCAGGACACGCGAAGGTCAGCGCTCTTCCCTGAAATACGGAATCCCGAGTGCCGCGGGCGCACCGAGGAACCGGGCACGCTTCCCACTGGTCAGCACGAGCATCGCAAGGATCGCCAGGACGAACGGCAGCATGGCCAGCAGACTGGCCGGGATCGAGATACCGAGGGTCTGCAGCGTGAAACCCACACGTCCGGCTGCACCAAAGAGGTAGGCAACCCAGAGCGCTCGCCACGGTCGCCACGAGGCGAGGATCACAAGCGCGATGGCAATCCACCCGGCTGCCCCCATTGGGTTGTCCTGCCACGACGGCACCAGTGCGAGAGAAAAGTACGCTCCGCCGAGGCCTGCGAGAGCCCCGCCGATCATGACGTGGGTGTAGCGGACCGTCGAGACGTTGATGCCGGCTGCCTCGGCGCTCGCCGGGTCCTCTCCCACTGCACGAACGGTCAGACCCGGGCGGGTGTGGAACAGGTAGAAGCTCGCGACAGCCACGACGATCCATGACAGGTACACGAGCGCATCGTGGCCGAAGATGAGCGGCCCGACGATGGGGAGATCAGCGAGGGCGTCCGGCAGGATCGGCTTGAACACCGCACGAGACGGCTCACCGATCAACGGGATCGCTCCCACACGGCCGATGAAGATCGCGACCCCCGTACCGAAGATCGTTAATGCCAGTCCCGAAACGATCTGGCTCACTCGTAGCGTCACCGAGTTGAAAGCGTGGATCACCGAGAGTGCGGCACCGGCGATTATCGCGGCCAGCACACCGAGCCAGAGGCTCCCGGTCTGGAACGTTGCCCAGAAGCCCATCACGGCCCCAACGAGCATCATCCCCTGAACGCCGAGATTCAGGATCCCGGAGCGCTCTGCAAGGATCTCACCCACGGTCGCGAACACGATGGGCGTGCCGAGACCGATGGCCGCAACGATGGTGAGCATGAGTACGGAGTCGTTCATGCCGCCTTCGCCTCTTCTTCCACTTCAATGTCCTGGGGCGTGCGATCGGGCCGTCGGACGCGATTCGAGATCAAGAACTCACCGGCCACAGCGAAGATCAGGATGGCACCCTGAAGGATCTTGACGGTTGCCGAAGGCACGCCAATGGACTGCAGCGCAGGTCCTGCGTTGTTGAGCGCCCCCATAAGGATCGCTACCGGGATAATGGCAATCGGGTTGAGCCGAGCAAGCGCCGCCACGATGATCCCGGTGAACCCGAGTCCAAGATCGAGTGACCTCGGATCCATCTTCCCGAGGATGCCGGCAACCAGAATCGATCCGGCGAGTCCCGCTGCGGCTCCGGAAGCAAGGAACGTACCAAGGACCTTCTTCGGAACCTTGATCCCCACGTAGCGGGCAGTGTCGAAGGAGTCACCGACGATGCGATACTCGAATCCGCTGCGTGTCTTGCTGATGACGAACCACGCTATGACGGCCACCACGATGGCGACGAACAGGCCCCAGTCGAGCCGGTGGAAGAACTCGGGCACGCCGGCGTTCTCGATGATCGGTCGGCCCTGAGGGAACTGCGTCGATTCGGGATCGCGCCATGGGCTGAAACTCCCGAACACGAGGTAGTTCATGAGGTTGAGAGCGATGAAGTTGAGCATCAGCGTGGTGATGATCTCGTTCGTGCCGAGATAGACCTTTGGAACAGCCGCGAGGGATGCCCAGAACGCACCGCCGACCGCTCCGGCGAGAATGACGGCGATGATCGCGATGAACGCTGGAGTCGATTCGGTCAACCAGACCCCGACACCGGCAGCGACGATCGCGCCGAACATCAACTGTCCCTCGCCGCCGATGTTCCAGACAAGCATCCTGAACGCGATAGCCGCGGCGACACCGGTGAGGATGAGGGGCGTCGCTGATACGAGGGTCTCGGCGAATCCGCGACCCGATCCGAAGGCCGTGTCGAGCATCTTTGTGTAGACCTCGGCCCAGTCGTTGCCGGTCAACATCAGGAAGAAGGCTCCGATGATCAACGCAGCGATGACCGATGCTATCGGGATGAGCAACTTGAGCCACCAGGGAGCGAGACCACGCGGTTCAATGATGAATCGTCGGCTCATGCCGGCTGCTCCTCGCTGGATCCCGACATGAGCAGACCGAGCCGCTCAGCCGTCGCCTCCGACGCGGGCATCTCACCGACGATCTCTCCCTCGTAGATCACCATCAGCCGGTCTGAGAGTGCGAGGAGTTCGTCCAGATCCTCGGAGATGAGGAGCACAGCGATGCCTCGATCGCGTTCTGCGAGAATCTGGTCGCGAACGGTGGACGTCGCCCCGACGTCCAGACCTCTGGTCGGTGATCGAGCGATCAGCAGACAGTGATCCTGGACCACCTCCCGAGCGATGAGCGCCTTCTGGAGATTCCCGCCGGAGAGCAACCGAATTGGTAGACCCGGTCGTACGCCCCTGATGTCGAACTCCTCGATCAGTTCGGCACCCCGGCTCTCAAAAGCCCCCGCCGACAACAGAGGTCCGTGAGAGTACGGCGGACCCCTGTACTGCTTCAAGGCGAGGTTGTCCTCGGTGGTGAGGCCGGGAGCGAGTCCCATCCCCAAACGACTCTGCGGTACGTATGCGATTCCTCGCTTGATCCTTTGGAGAACCGACATGCTCGTGACGTCGGTCCCTTCCAGGTTCACGGAACCTCCGGTCACCTTCATGAGTCCGACGATGCCCTGAGCGAGCTCCCTCTGGCCATTCCCCGAAACGCCGGCGATACCTACGACCTCACCCGCATTGACCGTGATCGACAGGCTGTTCACAGCAGTGAGACCACGGTCGCCTTGAACCACGAGATCCTCCACAACCAGCGTTGGATCCCCGATCGACTCATTTGGATCTCGGGTGGGGAGCTCCAGATCCTTCCCGACCATCATCCTCGCCAGGTCTCGCGGTTCGGCATCGGCAGTCTCGACAAGGCCGACAACCCGGCCCTCTCTGAGAACCGTGACGCGATCTGAGACCTGCTTGACCTCGTGGAGCTTGTGAGAGATGAAGATCAGCGACCGCCCCTCATCCGCCAGGACACGCATCGTCCGGAACAGGGCTTCGCCCTCCAGGGGCGTGAGCACGGCCGTCGGTTCATCGAGGATGAGGATGCGGGCGTCGCGATAGAGGAGCTTGAGGATCTCGACCCGCTGCTGCTGACCAACCGAGAGCTGCCAGATTCGGGCCGATGGATCCACCGGGAAGTCGTACTTCTCCCCGATCTCACGAGCCTCTTCTTCGAGCTCCTTCTGCGAGAGCCTCATCGAAACTTCCGGGTTCCCGAGGGCGAGGTTCTCAGCCACCGTGAGATTGGAGACGAGGCGGAAGTGCTGATAGACCATTCCCACGCCGGCAGCCAGGGCATCCTTCGGCGATTTGAAGACGGTCGGCGCGCCATCGATGAACATCTCGCCCGAATCGGGCCGGTAGAGGCCTGCGATAACGGAGCAGAGCGTCGATTTGCCTGCGCCGTTCTCGCCGAGCAGTGCGTGGACCTCGCCGACCGCGAGGCTGAAGTTAACGTCCTGGTTTGCAAAGACCCCGTAGAAGGACTTGTCCATGTCGCGCAGTTCCACCGCCGGTGGTGTCTGACTGTGAGCGCCCTGAGACATGTCGGCACCCTAGCCGGATGAAGCGCCCTCGTCCTAAATGACGAGGGCCCCGCATCTGCGGGGCCCTCGTTTTAATCGGTGAACTGGCTCGATCAGCCGGTGGCGCTGCCCACAACGCCTTCGACGAAGAAATCCATGCCGAAGATGTCACCGAGCGGTTGCTCGACGCCATCCTGGTTCACGATGGGATCGGGGAACACTGCGAAGGTTCCGTCGATGATCTCTTGCTGCCGTGTTGCGATCAACGCCTTCATGTCGTCAGAGACCGACGGGCCGAACGGAGCGATGTTGACCATGCCGTCTGCCATGTTCCCGTAGAAACTCTCAGACACCCAGGTCCCAGCCTTCACAGCTTCGGCGGTCGCGACATAGTACGGACCCCAGTCCCAGATGGCGGCCGTGAGCCAGCCATTCGGGGCGAACTCGGACATATCGGTGTTGTATCCGACCCATCCGGCATCTGCCGCTTCTGCCGCCTGGCCCGGAGCAGAGGTGTCCTGGTGCATGGCGATCACGTCTACGCCTGAGTCGAGGAGTGCCTGTGCCGCGTCGCCTTCCTTGGGCGGATCGAACCAGGTCGAGGTCCACACGACCTGCACCACAGCGTCGGGGTTGATCTCCTGTACACCGAGCGTGAACGCGTTGATTCCACGAAGAACCTCGGGGATCGCAAAGGCGGCCACATAACCGATCTTGTTGGTCTCGGTGCGCTCACCTGCGGCCATACCGGACAGATAGCGTCCCTCTTCCGCAGCACCGAAGTAGTTGCCCATGTTGTCCGATGTCTTATAACCGGTGGCATGCATGAACGTGACATCCGGGAAGTTCTCCGCTGCCGCAAGCATCGGATCCATGTACCCGAACGACGTCCCGAAGATCAACATGTTGCCGTCCGCGGCAAGATCCTCGAACACACGCTGCGAGTCCGGTCCCTCGGGGATACTCTCCAGAGTCGTGATCTCGACTCCAGGCATCTTGTTCTGGAGATACTTGGCGCCCTGATCGTGCGCCCAGGACCAGCCCTTGTCGGCCGTCGGTCCAACGTGCACGAAGGCAACCTTGAACACTTCGCCGTCTGCGGCTGCGACCGTCGTTTCCGTTGCGCCGGCAGCCGTGGTGGTCGTGTCACCACTGTCTCCCGAGTCGCCGTCATCGCTGCTACACGCAGCTGCGAACAGTGCAAATACAAGCATCAGCACCGCCGCGAACTTCCATCTATTCCGAGCCATTCGCTCTCCCTTCAATGTTCCGTCTTCAGGATCCCTCCGACCATCAGCAGACGACCGGGAATCTCGAAACAACTCTAGATGGTCTCGCGACTTGCGTGCGCGGAACAGGCGACAGGCGACAGGCCACAGGTGACAGGTGACAGGCTAGGTCTACTCATAGCGAGCGTCCTGGAGGCGAAGCGTCTCCCCGGAGTTGCGAAGCAACTCCCAAGGAATGCCGAAGGCATTCCCGTGGGCCCGGCAGGACTCGAACCTGCGGCCAAGCGATTATGAGTC
>JAOZMA010000342.1 GCA_029934555.1 Acidimicrobiia bacterium
TAACGAACTGTCCCTGAGACTCGGACTCCGCATCGACCCGACAACGTCGGGCCCGATGGTGTCGTCAACCATGGAAACGTCACGTGATGGGGTGTTCGCAGCAGGCAACGTGGTCCACATCCACGACATCGTCGACTTCGTCAGCCAGGAGGCACTCCTCGCAGGCGAGAATGCCGGCCGATTCGTCACGGGTCGCAGGCCACCAGCCGACAACATCAAGCTCAATGCGGGCGTCAACGTCGCATCCATCGTCCCGCATACCATCTCGTCGGACAGGGAACACACCGTATACGTGCGGGTGCGACGGCCACTCGAAAAGAGCTGGCTCCGCCTGGGCGACGTCTACGAGAAACGTCTGCGATACGTCGTTCCCGCTGAGATGGTCTCGATCAAGGTGCGGCCACGATTCCTGGAGAAATTCCACGGCGACACCCTGACCATCGACATTGTGCCCAGGCATGAGCCGGGGAAGGACGAGGAATGACCACCGTCCACCCTGAAGGTGCCATCTACCACTACCTCTGTATCGAGTGCCCACTCGGATGCCGAATCGAAGTCGAGGAGGACGCAGACGGAAACATCGTCGACGTGCGTGGATATGCCTGCAACAAGGGCAAGACGTTCGCCGAGCGCGAGCACACCGACCCCAGGCGCATGGTCACCACAACCGTGGCGGTCCAAGGCGGTCTGTGGCCCCGGCTACCTGTCCGCACCACAACCGCGGTGCCGAAAGATCATGTGTGGGCCGTGGTGGAGTTGCTGCGCCAGGTATCGGTCGACAGTCCGGTGCGGATGGGCGAAGTGGTCTTCGCCGACATCGCCGGTACCGGCGTCGACGTCGTGGCATCTCGAGACATGCCGGTGCGATGACACCGCACAGAATCGTCGAGAGAGTTCCGCCTGCCGGCGCAGGAGGACTCCCCACTCCCACCGATGCAACGCCCATCGCAATGAGATCGGTGCTGTCGGCTACCCGACGGCACCGGCGGCTGCCATGTCGAGGGAGATCAAGCGGTTGATCTCACCGGCACAGGCCAGTGGGAGTTGTCGAACGATGGGTTCGATGAACCCGGCGACCAGCATCGACATGGCCTCCTCCTCGTCGAGCCCTCTGCTCATCATGTAGAAAAGCTGGTCCTCGTTGACACGTGAAACGGTTGCTTCGTGTCCGATGTGTGCATCGAACTCTTCGACTTCGATCGCCGGATAGGTGTCGGCGCGAGAGATCGGGTCGAGGATGAGCGAGTCGCAGCGAACGAACGAGCGAGCCTGTCTGGCGCCCCGCGCGACGTGTACGACACCCCGGTATGTGGACCGTCCACCGTCGCGGGAGATCCCCTTCGACGTCACGAGCGAGGTGGTGGAGGGGGCGAGGTGATACATCTTGGCACCGGTGTCCTGATACTGGCCCTGCCCTGCGTAACCGACGGAGAGGACTTCCCCATGAGCGCCGGCGCCCACAAGCATCACCGAGGGATAGTTCATAGTGAGCCCGGCTCCGATGTTGCCGTCGGTCCATTCCATCGTGGCGTCCTCGTAGGCGACTGCTCGTTTGGTGACGAGGTTGTAGACGTTCTTCGACCAGTTCTGCAGGCCGGTGACGCGACACCGGGCTCCGGCCTTGACTACGACTTCGATGACGCCGGCGTGGAGCGTTGTGGGAGCCGATGTCGCCGCTGAGCAGCTATCGATGTAGTGAACGAAGGCCCCTTCGCCGACGACCACGAGTGTCCGCTCGAACTGGCCGAGTCTCTCGGCGTTGATCCGGAAGTACGCTTGCAGCGGACGCTCGACACGCACACCAGGTGGTACGTAGAGGAACGATCCTCCCGACCACACGGCCGAGTTGAGCGCGGCGAACTTGTTGTCGTCGAAGGGAACCACCGTGCCCAGGTATCGCCCGACCAGATCCCAGTGCTCTCGCACTGCGGTGTCCATGTCGGTGAAGATCACACCGAGACGATCCAGTTCCGCCCGATTGCGGTGATACACGACCTCGGAATCGTATTGGGCGCTGACCCCGTCGAGGACGGACTCTTCAGCCTGTGGAAGCCCGAGCCGCTCGAAGGTGCCCTTGATGGTGATGGGGACTTCGTTCCAATCACGGACATCGGCGGAAGTGGCACGCACGTAGTAGCGAAGATCGTCGAAGTCGATGCGGTCCAACTCTCCGCTCGCGCCCCATGTCGGCATCGGCATCCGTCGGAATGCTCGAAAGGCAGTCAATCGGCGTTCCAGGACATCTGCCGACTCACCCTTGCGCGCGGACAGATCTCGGATGTGGTGTTCGTCGAGGCCCCGGCCGGCGGTGTAGGCATAGTCGATCTCGTCGTGCCAACCCAGCTCGTAGGTTCCGGCGTTCGAAGAAGCATCGATCATGGCGGTTTGTACCCTCCTTCTAAACACTATCAACATGAGAGAAACCAGCACAGAGGCCAGCAGCCCTACCTCCAAACACGGCCCACAACGGGTCGATGCTCACCCGGTAGGCTTTCTCTCGTCGGACCGTTTCCCGACGGTCTGCGTGAATTCCGGAAGCACAGCATGGAACTCGAGATCATCGGCGC
>JAOZMA010000343.1 GCA_029934555.1 Acidimicrobiia bacterium
TGTCGGTGTCGGTGTCGGTGTCCCGTAGTCCGTAATCCGTAATCCGTAATCCGTAATCCGTAATCCGTAATCCGTAGTCCGTGGTCGGTGGTCGGTGGTCGGTGGTCGGTGAAGACTCCCTCTTCTGGCTGTCCGCTGTCCGCTGTTGGCCCTCTTCCGCCTGTCCCCTGTCCCCTGTCGCCCATCTTCTGCCTGTCCCCTGTCCCCTGTCCCCTCGCTACCCCAGATACCTCCCGTGCCACTCGAGGACTGCCTCGAATCGCTCCACTCTGTGTTTCGGCTTTCCACCGCGGGTGAGTTCGTGGCTCTCGCCGGGGAAGCGGAGCATCTCCGATTCGACGTCATTGTTCTGGAGAAGGGCGAACAACTGCTCGCCTTGTTCAATCGGGCACCGCCAATCGGTCTCGGAGTGCAGGACAAGCGTGGGGGTCGTGATGCCGTCGGCGTGGCGGAGCGGCGACGCCGTCCAGAGCTCGTCACGTGTCGCTCCTCGCCGTACGTACATCCCATCGAAGAAGGTTCCGATGTCGGAGGTTCCTGTGAACGACGTCCAGACGTAGAGGCCACGCTCAGCAACCGCCGACTTGTAGCGCTGGTCCTCAGCCGTCACCCGGACCGTGGCGAAGCCACCGTAGGAGCCACCCATGATCCCCATGCGATCCACATCGAGTCGGGGGAACTTCCCGGCTGCGACATCGGGTGCCGCGAGCAGATCGATGAGGTCCGGCGGCATCTCTTCGTGCCATGCACCAACGACGGCTCGCACGAAGTCGCTTCCGTAGCCGCTGGCACCGCGCGGGTTGATCGCCACAACCCCGTATCCCGCCCCCGCGTACACCTGGAACTCGTCGAAGAACCCGTACCCGTACTGGGTCGCCGGTCCACCGTGGATATTGAACAGAAGCGGAACCTTGTCGTCGCCTTCGGGCAGGTAGACCCAGCCCTCCACTTCCACACCGTCGTGACCGATCACGAACCGCTGCGGCTCCGCAAGCGTCGTAGAGGAGCGGAAGTCATCGTTGAGATTGGTGAGTTGCCGTTCTTCGCCGTTCTCCCACCACCAGACCTCCCCCGGGTCGGTGGGCGACGTCGCTGTGAACACGGCCGCAGAGCCATCGGGCCGAGGATCGATGCCCGTGATGAGCCGGTCACCACCGATGACGTCATCGATCTCGCCGTCGGGGCTGACCTTCACGATCCTTACCCGACCCGAGTCCTCGAGAGTCGACAGGGCCGAACCGTCGTCGAGCCACTGGGGACCGCCCGGCGAGACCGCAGGGGCGAAGGTGACGAGGTTCCGGTCGATGGTCGTGACCTGTGTCGATGACCCGTCGGTCTCCAGTCGTTGGAGCGGTGCGATGCCCGGATAGGCCCAGCGATCGTCGACACCCAGTGCGTAGAGGCTCCCTGATCGATCGTACGAGGGCATGCCCCAGGTTCCGATGTCTGTCATAGCGTCCGGTATGCCGCCGTCGGCCGACACGGTCCAGATCTGGCTCCCTGGATCGACACCGCGCTGGCCGTGACGCTCCGAAACGAACGCTATCGATCGGCCGTCGGGAGACCAAACGATCTGAGCCTCGTTGAAGTCGCCCGGGGTAAGACAGACGGGGTCCTGATCGCCGTCCAAATCGATGAGCCAGATGTGAGATCGTTTGTCGTAGATCCAACCCCGGCTATCGAACCGGTAGCCCATGCGGGTGATTCGCCTCGGTGCTCGACCTCGCTCCTCTTTGTCGAGCTCCTTCCACTCTTCGATCCACTCGGAAGCGACCACGGCGATCTTGGAGCCGTCGGGTGACCATGCAATCTCGGATGCACCCAACTCGAAGTCTGAGATAACGGTGGCCTCGCCGCCGTCGAGTCGGAGGGTCGCCACCTGGGGCAGGTCGTCGTCGCCCGCGCCCTTCCTGAGAAACGCAAGCCTGGTTCCGTCGGGGGACCAGCGCGGTGTCGTGTCCATGTCACCCGAGGTCAACGGACGCGCTTCGTCACCATCCCACAGCCAGATCCGGCGGACGTAACGATCTTCGTCGAGATCCATCTGCGTGACCACAAACGCGGCCCGGACACCATCCGGGTGGAGCCTTGCATCTGACGGGGAGCGGTAGTCGCCGAGTTGGTCGGGACGCATGAAGGTGGCCTTTCGATCGGTTCACCGTGATTATGCCCGTGGACGGGTCCTGTCGATCCGTCACGCCCGGAACTGCTCCTAGGCTCCACGCCATGCATCGCTTCGTCGCGTCGGGCTTCTACACAGGTCTCATTCCCCAGCGTCTCTGGGGATCCGACAACGGTGCCGGCACGTTCGGGGCCGCCGTCGCCGTCGTCATCTCGCTGCTGCTGTGGCGCTACCCGTGGTGGGTTGGCGTGATCGCGTTTGTCATCGCGTTCCTTCTGTCGCTCTGGTCGGCGGCACCGTTCGCGGCGGACCATGCCGACCCCGGCTGGATCGTGATCGATGAGGTGGCGGGGACGCTCGTCGCTGTGATCGGCCTCACCGGATGGCCGTGGCTCGTCGCCGTGGTCGTTGCCCGCCTCGCGGACATCA
>JAOZMA010000063.1 GCA_029934555.1 Acidimicrobiia bacterium
ATTCGGTACACGATGAAGGACGCTTCTACCGATTACCGATTACCGATTACCGATTGCCGACCATCGACTACCGATAATTCAGGGTCATCGCGAAACCGACTCCGATCATCGCCAGGCCGCCGAGCAGATAGAGATTCGAGGTCCCTCCCGGCAGTACTCCCATGTAGTTGATCAGGATCACGACGATCCCGACGGCCATGAGGCCGAACATCGTGGCGACGTACCAGGTCGGCGATGGGCCCTTCTCCTCGACCTGACTGACGACAGGGTTCTTCGGTGGGGTTGGTCGCTTGTTGGCCTTCTTGCGGCCTTTCGAGACTGGCATGGGGACAAGCGTAGCCATCCGTGGCTCTCATCCCAACGAGAGATCCGTCACCGTTGTGTGGTCCCGTCGGTACGCTGAGTCATCATGGACGAATCCACGACCACTCCGGTGGAGCAACCAGCGTCCCGTTCGACGGGGGTCCTGACCCGCATCGTTCGCGCCGTCGGGTGGACGAGCATCGTCGTGGGCCTCCTCATCCTCGGGTTCGTCGTCCAACAGCTCTTCGTTACGACATGGTTCTCCCAGCAGCACCAGACTGCTCTGAACGTAGAGGCAGAGGAGCACTTCGTCACGGCGGAAGTGACCGAAGTCGAGTACGTTGCGCCGCCATCAACCACGGTTCCGGGGGAGGTCACTGTCGATCCGGATGGCACGGTAACGACGGGTGCCGGAGGATCCTCAACCGATGAAGGCGCCCCTCTGAACCCTGGGAAGCGGACCCTTCTCGTCGAGTCAAGCCCCGAGAAGGGGAAAGCCTTCGCCGTCATCCGCATCCCTACGATCGAACGGCTCGAAGAGGGATGGGCGGTCGTCGAGGGAGTTGAGCTCCGCAACCTGAAGAACGGTGCGGGCCACATGCCGCACACGCCACTTCCGGGCTTGCCGGGCAACTCGGTCATCTCAGGGCATCGAACCACGTATGGAGCCCCGTTTCACGAGATCGGCGACCTGGTACCGGGTGATGTCATCGAGGTCGACACTGCGATCGGTACCCACACCTACGAGGTGAGGGAGGTCATCATCGTCCACCCAACCGAGCTGTGGGTTACCGAACCCAGAGAAGGGGCATGGCTCACCCTCACAACGTGTCATCCGAAGTTCTCGGCGCGCCAGCGACTGATCGTGTTCGCCGAACTCGTCGACGGTCCGAATTGGGAGGCGATCTACGCATGAAACAATGGTTCGTTGGACTACCGGGACCGATGGCCCTCAAGGTTGTGATCGCCGTCGTGGTGGTGCTCGTGGCGCTCGTGGCGCTCTTCTTCGTCTACGACTGGATCGGTTCCAACATGCTCGACAGTGGCGGCACGATCGGATGAAGGTTCTCGTAGTCGACAACTACGACTCGTTCACCTACAACCTGGTGCAGTACTTCGGCGAACTCGGTGCCGATCCGATCGTGATCAGGAACGACGAACTCTCCCCTGTCGATGCAGCGCATCTCAGGCCAGATCGGCTCGTGATCTCTCCGGGGCCGGGAACACCAGAAGACACCGGGTACTCAGTGGAGTACCTGCGCACGATCGGGGCCGAGGTGCCGACGCTCGGTGTCTGTCTCGGTCATCAGACGATCGTTACGGCGTTCGGTGGGTCGATCGGACGGGCGCCCGAACCGCGCCACGGCAAGATGTCGATCATCGACCATGACGGGCGGGGGGTCTTTAGAGGGCTACCCCCTTGTTTTGAAGCGACGCGGTATCACTCTCTTGCTGCCACTGCTGTTCCAGAGGTTCTTGAGATCACGGCAACGTCGGAGGACGGCGTCATCCAGGGCGTCAGGCACCGCGATCTCCCGATAGAAGGCGTCCAGTTCCACCCCGAGTCGATCATGACAAGCGTGGGCAAGGACTTGCTAGCGAACTTCATCGCCGGGTAGTCCGTAATCCGTAGTCCGTAATCCGTAGGGACCGTAAGACAGGCCTGTTGTGATGGTACGGAATACTGAATACGGACTACGGACTACTTGTCACTCCGCTATCCGGTACACGCCGCCTTCGTCCCTGTTCACCAACTGCTCCGACATCAGGTCTGCGAGCGCCATCTCCACCTGGACTGTCGGGAATCCGGTCTGCTGGACGATGTCGCGAAAGGCAGCGTCACCTCTGACGAGGGATCGGACGATGGCGCCGCGCAGTTGACGGGCGGATCCCTCGAAACGACCTTGAGCCGGTGCCGGGGAGTATGAAGCAGGCCCAGAGCACCAGTCCTTGACGGGACACACACCACATCGGGGCATCTTGGAGACGCATGTCGTGGCGCCGAGATCCATCATGGCCTGATTCCAGTCCGACGAGGGATCACCGAGGGAGGCGATCGCCGCCGTCTGGAGGGATGAGCCGTTGAGGGGTTCACCGTGCCAGCGACTCAATACCCGACGCAGGTTCGTGTCGACGGCCGGAACACTCGCCCCGAAGGCGAACGAAGCGATAGCCGAGGCCGTGTACGGGCCGACGCCCGGGAGTTCAATGAGTGCTTCCGGTGTGGTCGGCCACCCATCTGCCTCGATCTTCCTGGCCGCCTCGCGAAGGCGAAGGCCTCGCGAG
Organism: Acidimicrobiia bacterium; assembly: GCA_029934555.1. Taxonomy (GTDB): domain Bacteria; phylum Actinomycetota; class Acidimicrobiia; order Spongiisociales; family UBA5794; genus JAHEEL01. The sequence goes on from JAOZMA010000063.1 coordinate 2,590, forward strand.
TTGTATCCGAGGCCCGTCCATAGACCGAGAACCTCCTGGAGATCCGCAGCGGCTAGCGATGCCGTGGTCGGTAATCGGGCGACGAACCGGTGATAGAAGGGGATGACCCGCGACGCCTGGGTCTGTTGCAGCATCGTTTCCGATACGAGGATCCGATAGGGGTCGGTCGCACCTCGCCACGGAAATGACCGCTGCTCGACCTGATACCAAGAGAAGAGCGCTTCGTTGCGTTCCTCCTCGATGAGGAGCGTCATCAGGGTGCTGCGGTCGTAGTCGTAGTCGTGGTCGTTGCCGGGCCCAAGGAGACTTCAATGTTCACCGGTGTGCCCGTGTCAACGGTTTCGCCACCGTTGGGGTCCTGGGAGATGACCGTTCCGGCGGGGGCGCTGTCGTTGACCGACGTCTTGTTCCCCACTGCGAGGCCGGCGCCTGTGATCGCATTCCTCGCGTCGGCCTCGGTCTTTCCGACCACGTTCGGCACCGTGACGCGTTCAACCTCGCCGATGTAGACGGCTACCTGGCTGCCGTCGTTGACCGATGCTCCTGCAGACGGATCCTGGTTCGCGACCAGACCGATGTTCGGATCGCCCGGCGGCACGGTGACAGGTCCGGCCACGACAACATCCAGACCGACGGCCGCACCGGCAGTTGCCGCTTCGGCTGCGGTCATTCCTGAGAAGTCGGGAACAGAGACCTTCTTGAGTACTCCGATGGTGACACGAACTTCCGTACCGGAGTCAACGGTCGTACCCGAACCCGGGTCCTGGGTGGCAACGAGACCGGCGAGACCGCTCGCTTCTGTCACTTCGGAGGTGCCGTTCTCGACGAGCACCAGATTGGCGTTCGTGATCGAGGTGTTCGCCTCACCGATCGTCATGCCCTTGACGTTGGGGACGGTCGCGGGTTCAGGGCCCTCCGAAATCCATACGGTGATAGTGTCGTCTCTGCCGACGACCCTTCCTGCCTCGGGTTCGGTTCTCGTGGTGAACCCGGCAGCGATGTCGGGAGAGAACTCCTGGTCGGTCACGACGTTCGTGAATCCTGCCTGTGCGAGTTCGAGTTCGGCGGCTTCTGCGGACATGCCCGAGGTGTCCGGTACTTCGAGGGAGAACGGCCCCTTCGAGACGACCAGGTCGACGAGCGAGTCGGAGACCGCCGGTGTGCCACCTGACGGATTCTGAGACATGACGGTCTGGACCGGAACGTCCTCGGAGAGGGCGTAATCGACGAGTCCTACTTGGAAACCCTGTGCCTCGATCAAAGCTCTGGCCACCTCTTCGGTCTCGCCGATCACCTGTGGGACGGTGAACTGTTCTGTACCGGCTGATTCGACCAGCGTGACGAACGACCCCTTCTCCACTTCGGTACCTGCGACGGGTTCGGTGTCTATGACCACGCCCTGGGGGACCGTGCTGCTGTTCTCCAAGCGGCTCAGCACCTTGAGATCGAGGTCCTGGAGAGCCCTGGACGCCGCCTCCGCTTCCACGAGTTTCAGGTCGGGGATGGTCACCAGGTCCCCGGAGGCGCCGCCACCGGTGAAGAGGCGGAAAAGGATGAACACACCCACGGCGAGGAGGGCCAACAGGGCGATGACGGCGGCGACATAGGTGCCTTGGCCTGTTGTGCTGTCCTCGGTCTGGTAGGCAACGGCCCTCGCCGTTTCGTCAGGGGGGACGGTTGCGGGCGGGGGTACGAGAGCCGTGGCTGCCGCTGCTGCCGCTGCGCCGACAACCATGGGTTGACGTCCGGAGAGGAAGAGCAGGAGGTCCGAGCGCATGTCCGCTGCGGTCGCGTACCGATCGTCGGGGTTCTTGGCGATCGCAGCTTCGACGATCGCTGAAAGCTCGGGAGGGACGTCCGGATTGAGTTGCGTGACGGGCGGGGCGTACTCGGAGACGTGTTGATAGGCGACGGCGACGGGACTCTCACCTGTGAATGGGGGGCGTCCGGCGAGCATCTCATAGAGCACGACTCCGAGCGAGTAGACGTCAGAGCGGCCGTCTGCAGGCAGTCCCTGAGCCTGTTCAGGGGAGAAGTACGTCGCCGTGCCGATGACGGCCCCGGTTCTCGTCAACTCCTCGGAGTCATCGAGCGCCCTGGCGATCCCGAAGTCGGTCACCTTCACGGCACCGTCGTTCGTGATCATGATGTTGCCGGGTTTGATATCGCGGTGGACCACACCGGCTTGATGCGCAACGGTGAGCGCCGCAGCGGTCTCTGCGGCGATCTCTGCGGCTCTTCGGGGGAGAAGTGCCCCCTCGGTCTTGACGATCTCGCGCAGCGTCCGGCCCTCGATCAACTCCATGACCATGTAGTAGGTCGAGCCTTCCTGGCCCCAGTCGTAGATCGCGACGATGTTCGGGTGACTCAGATTCGCCGCCGCCTGGGCTTCACGTCTGAACCGTGTGACGAAGGCCTGGTCCGAAGCGAAATTGGCATGCAGGACCTTCACCGCTACTCGTCTGTTGAGCAGGGTGTCTTCAGTCTCGTACACGTCCGCCATCCCGCCCCGTGCGAGATGGGAAACGATTCGATATCTATCGGAGAGAACGCGATCTTGCATGGTCAAAGACGATGGTACCGACGCCAGAAGCTATGGGCGGGGAGCTAACAGCTAACAGCCAACAGCCAACAGCCAGACCGGGCCCGTGTGGGGCTCTTCGCTGTCCGCTGTCCGCTCCTACTTCAAGTAGGCCTCAAACAGCTTTGCTGCTATCGGGGCGGCTACTGAGCCGCCCGATGCTGTCTCCCCTGCCGGGCCACCATCTTCGAGGACGATCGCGAGGGCGATCTGGCGTTCTCCCGGTTCCGGATCGACGGGGGCGAACCCGATGAACCAGACGTGTGGAGATGACCCGGTTACTTCGGCGGTGCCCGTCTTCCCTGCGACACGCACGTCGGGAACGGCGGCGTTGCGGCCCGTTCCGGAGAGAACGACTTGTTCCATCAGATCCGACAGGATGGCGGCGCTTGCCGGGCTGATCGCTCGTCGCCACAGAGTCGGTTCGGTCTCGGACTCGATCTTCCCATCGTGGGTGAATACGTCGCCGACGACGTAGGGGATCATGATGTTCCCATCGTTGGCTACGGCTGCGGCCACCAATGCCATCTGGATCGGTGTCGATCTCACGTCCCGTTGGCCGAGAGAGTTCTGAGCCGTCGCCGCCGGGTCATCGGAGAAATCGGCGGCCTCCGGCATCGAAGAGACGAGGACCGGGAGGTCGTACGGGATCTCCTGGTTGAACCCGAAAGCCTCTGCGGTCTCGGTGAGAGCTTCGGCGCCCACCTGCATGCCGAGTGCGGCGAACGTCGTATTGCAGGATCGTACGAACGCCTCGGTGAGCGTCACCGATTCTCCGTCGCCACACAATCCGTCGTCATAGTTGTGGATGGTTGCCGACGTACCGGGCAGTTCAAGTGCTTCGGGGTCGGGGAACTCGGTCGCCGGGCCCGCGATACCGGTCTCGAGCGCAGCGGCCGTCGTGACGACTTTGAACGTCGACCCGGGCGGGTACGTCACTGCGATCGTTCGATGGAGGAGAGGGAGGCCCGGATCTTCCTCGAGCGCCTTCCCCGCTGGCCCGGCATCTGAGCCGACAAGCGAGTTCGGGTCGAATCCGGGCGTCGAGACACTCGCCAGCACGGCGCCGGTGGTCGGATCGAGGGCGATGATCGATCCGCGAGAACCGTCGAGGGCTTCGACAGCAGCCTGCTGGAGTTCATCGTCGAACGTGAGGCGAAGGCCGCGAGGCCTCGGGTCTCCACCGAGCACGGCGTTCAGAACCCCGGAGATCGTCGAGTCGCGGTGAGAGACGAGATCGCTCTCTCGCGCCCGCTCGAGGCCACGTGATCCGAACAGGACCGAGACGTAACCCACAGTGTGCGCGTATCTGTCAACCGTCGGATACACGCGGGTGAAGGTCTGTGGATCCTCAGGATTGGGATCAGAGTGACCGGCGACGACGGCGTCGTCGGTGATGATCGCCCCTCGTTCTCTGCCAACCCGCCATGCAGAGAGCCGGGGGTTCCGCGGATCGTCGCGGTATCCGGGGCCGGCAACGGCCTGGATCCATGTCGTGGCGAGGATGAGAGCAAGGAACCCTGCGAGAAGTGCCCACACGATCCGGCGTACGGGTGCGTTCATGTGCGCTCCTCATGAGAGATGCGTCCCAGGAGGGCGGCGATCAGCGCCGAGGCGAGGAGCGAAGAGCCTCCGTACGACATGAACGGGAGCGTGATGCCGGTCAGGGGCAAGAGGCGGACGATGCCGGCGATGATCAGGAACGATTGGAGGCCGATGAGGATCGTGAGGCCGGCGGCGAGGTACTTCCTGAACCGGTCCCGTGATCTCAGAGCGATACCGAATCCGACGGCGACGAGGAACGCGTAGGCGGTGATGATGGCGACCGACCCGGCGAGTCCGAGCTCTTCGGCCACGGCGGCGAACATGAAGTCGGTTGCCGCCGCCGGGATCAAGTCGGGTCGACCGAGACCGAGACCCGATCCGGTCAGGCTTCCGCTGCCCATAGCGAAGAGCCCCTGAGCCGTCTGGTATCCGGCACCGGTGTAATCGGCGAACGGGTCGATCCAGGCAGAGATCCTCGTTTGAACGTGCGAGAACATGGTGTATGCAGCGGCCCCCGCGGCGGCGGTGAGGACAAGTCCCGTGCCGAGGTAGAAGCCTCTGCCGGTGGCGGCGTAGAGCATTCCGATGAACAGCCCGAAGAGAAGCATCGACGCCCCGAGATCTCGTTGATACACAAGGACCACGAACGCCGCTCCTGCAGCGACGATGACGGGGCCGAGGTGGCGTGGTTCGGGGACGCTGAAGGGGCCGACCTTGCGCGAAACCGTTGACATCGCCTCGGAGCGGTCAGCGAGGTAGGAGGCGAGGAAGATCGTGAGGAACACCTTGGCTAGTTCGCCGGGTTGAAACGAGACTGCCCGGACTGCGAACGGCAGGTCGATGCGTACCCAGAGGCGCGATCCGTTGACGGTCGCTCCGTGGATCGGCCACGCATTCGGAAGAAGGGGGAGGAGGAGCAGCACGATCGCCGCGGCGAGAAAGAGGTACCGGTACCGGCGGAGCACGGCGACCCCTGAGTTTCGGAGCAGCCACACGACCACCGCACCGGCGACGCCGGCAAGCACGAGCCACCATCGCTGTAGTGCAGCGAGTTCGGGATCCAGCCGGAACACCTCGATGGACCCGATGGCCGCCAGAAAGGTCGCGATCGGGAGGATGAGGGGGTTGGCGTTCGGTGCCCAGAGGCGGAAGGAGACGTGGAGGGAACCGAATGCGAGTGCGAACGATACGAACGTGAGGGCAACGTTGGCGTCGAGCCATCCACCGCCGGCGAACTCGACCATCGCTACTCCGACCGAAGCCAGCACCGTCCCCGCGAGGATGAACACCGCTTCGGTGTTGCGCGTCATGCCGTGGCGTCGACCATGGCAACCGTGATGTTGTCGACGCCGCCTGCTGTATTGGCGGCTTCGATGAGATTCCAGATGGTGGCTTCGGGATCGTCTCCGGCTGTGACGATGCGACGAATACCGTCGTGATCGACCATCGAGGTGAGCCCATCCGAGCAGAATATGAGGCGATCCCCGTCCTCCAAGGACAGGGTATCGCTGTCGATCTTGACCGGACCGAGCCCCAACGTGCGAGTCACGAGGTGGCGCTGAGGATGCTTATCGACATCTTCGGGCTTCAAGTGACCAAGTGCCACGAGTTCGGCGACGACGGTGTGGTCGGTCGAGAGTTGGCGGAGTTCACCGTCGCGGACCAGATAGCAGCGACTATCGCCGACATGAGCCAACTCGAATGTACCGTCCTCGAGGAAGCGGCCGAGCGTCATGGTTGTGCCCATCCCGGAGAGCTCCTGTTGCTCTCTCACTCGTTCGAGGATGGCCTCGTTCGCTGATGCAAGACGTTCGACCATCTCGATATCGGAGTCGGGGGAAGCTTCAGTCGCCGTTGCGAGAGCGAGAGAGCTGGCGATGTTGCCGGCAACATGGCCACCCATGCCGTCGGCGACGCCGATGACGAGCGGACCGTTCCCGGAACCGGAAACCTCGGGGTACACCGAGTCCTCGTTACGGTCGCGGATTCTGCCCTGGTGGGTGCCGGTCGCCCAGACGTATCTCATCTCACCTCGAGGATGGTTTTGCCGATCTGTACGGTATCGCCTTTTCCGGCAGGCGTCGGGACGGTGATGCGCCGACCGTTCACATACGTGCCGTTCGTGCTTCCGAGGTCATGGACCATCGTGCCGCCATCATGTGTCTCAACCCTGGCGTGGAATTCAGAAGCGTAGGGGTCGTCGATGACTACGTCCGCATCGGCGCTGCGTCCGATCGTGTGCCCTGACGGCCTGAGATGGATGGTCGTTCCCTTCTTGGTATCGCCGCGCAACACCACGAGGTCATGTCCACCCTTCGATCGCTTCACCGATGGACTGGTCCCGATGTGGCTACGGATCGCCAGAGCGACCTGCCAGAGGAACAGGAAGATGAGGATCAAAAAGAGGATCTTCAGAGCGTTGAGGATCAGTGCGGGCATCGGGGCCTCATAGTGGTCGGAAGATGAAGTCGATGTCGCCCATCGTCACGGTATCGCCGGGAACGAGAGGAAAAGGATCCGTGCCGATGAGTTCCCCGTTCACGTGTGTGCCGTTCGCCGACGAGAGGTCTGTGATGGTCACCGCCTGATCGGCGCGTATGATGATCGCCTGTCTCCTCGACAGCTCAGGGACAGACACGACCACGTCGCTCTCCAAGGCCCGGCCCAAGACCGAACGATTGTCGGAGATCTCAACGACGATCGGTGGGGACGCTGCGACGAGTTGGCTCCATGGCTCGATGGGTCCGGGCTCACTGACTCCTGAACAATCGGTGAGGCCTCGCGGCACGGCAGCATCGGAGACGACCTCCACGACCACCGGCCCGTTGGTCCTCCATCCGCGGTCGGCGGCGAACTTAGTGACCGTATGTGTGAGCTCTCTGTCGAGTTCCTCCGGATCGATCTCAACAGGGAGGTCGGACGGATTGATTCCCAGCACCCAGCGATTCGGGATCTCGGGGCCCGCATCTCCCTCGGTGACGACGAAGTCGGCCTGACGGATTAGCCGATCGGCCATGTCAACAGGATGCATCTTGCCGCGAAATACCGCTGCGGTTGCGCCGTCAACCAGACGCTCCAGGCGTTGTTCCATCTCTCGAGCGAGCTTCATGAGCTGATTCTATGAGGAGGAGTCAACTGTGCGTCGTTCTTGGTGGTGAGTAGATCAGTAGATCAGTAGATCAGTAGATCAGACTGCCTCCGGCCATGAGCTCTGAGCTGTGAGCTGTGAGCAAGAGTCCTCACCGATTACGGATTACGGATTACCGACCACTCCAGGGAGCTATCCACGGCTCGTGTTAGCCTTTCGCACCCA
>JAOZMA010000344.1 GCA_029934555.1 Acidimicrobiia bacterium
CGGAGAGCGACCAGCCGCCAGCGACCAGCCTCCAGCCCGAACCCAAGCCCACACCGGATCCGCTCGCCGGGCTCTTCGCCCGACTCAGAGACCCCGCTGCCGACGGTGACGCAGGGGGTCAGGGGAGCGACCAGCTGCCAGCTTCCAGCTCCCAGCCCGAACCCGAGCCCGACCCTGAGCCGGAGTCTTCTTCCTCCCCCTCAGGGGGAGGTGCCGACGAAGGAGGCGGAGGGGGTCAAGAGGGTGACCGGTTGTCGGAAGCCAGCTCCGGACCCGATCCCCAACCGGGACCTAAACCCGAGACCGAACGATCCCTGGATCCGTTCGCACTCCGCGAGCGTCACCTTCTACCCATCCAGAATCGCGCCCTCCGCGGCGTCAAGCGAAACCTGGTCGAAGCACAGAATCGGGCACTCGAGGATCTCCGCCTGGTCGACGGGTGGGAGCCCGACGGGAACATCGTGAGTGGAGAGATCTCGGAGGCACTCACCATCCTTGCGAGAGAGAGCCTGGTTGCAGGCTTCGCCGCAGCCGCTGAGATGATGGAGACGACTGAGACCCCACAACCGGAGGACGTGGAGTCGGTTGATCCTTCATCGGAGTTCACGGCAGCGCTCGTGGAAGCAGCACAGAACTCCGTGGTTCGTTCCCGGGGCGCCGGAGCCGGCCATCGCGAGACCGCGTCTTCGCTGTCCCGGGTCTTCCGGTCCTGGCGGACCGACGAAGCGGAGCGGAGGGTGCAGTTCGCCTCCCGCACCGCCTATCACATCGGTGTGGCGGCAGCACTTGCCGATCTGGGAGTGACGGATCTCGCCGTCAGCTCGTCGGGTCGTCCGTGCCCGGAGTGTCCGGCGAACAAGGGTTCGTGGGCGATCGTCGACGGTCTTCCGAGTGGGACGTCGATGCCACCTGTACGGCTCGAGTGCGCGTGCACGATCGTTTCGTCGCCCTGACGCGCCGACACTCGTAGAATCGGACCGTGATTAATCGCGAACCCATCCAGCACTCCTCCAGAGGCCGCTTCCGACGCATCCTTTGGATCGTTATCGGTGTCGGCTTCGTTGGGCTCATCGCCCTTCGATCTCTTTCGACACTTTGGACCGATTATCTGTGGTACTCGAGCGTTGACCAGATCGGCGTGTGGACGACCCTCGTCTTCACTCGTCTCTGGCTGGTGATAGCGGCGTCGCTGGTCGCGGCCGGGATTTTCTGGCTCAATCTCTTCATCGTCGATCGGTTGTCACCGCGTCGTGGCGTCATGCCCGGGAGCCCGGACGAAGAGCTGTTGATGCGCTATCAGACCTGGGTCGAACCACGCTCGGGTCGTCTGCGCCTCGCCGCCGCTGCGTTCTTCGGGATCCTCATCGGTCTCGGCGCGGGCGCCTGGTGGCAGGACTGGCTGTTGTTCTCGAAGGGTGGTTCGTTCGGTCTCAGTGACCCGATCTTCAACCATGACATCGGTCTCTATGTGTTCGATGTTCCGTTCATGCGCGACGTGTTCGGGTGGGCGTTCCAGCTGATTCTCGTTCTGACGCTCGTCGTGGTCGCCGTCCACTACCTCAACGGCGGTATCAGCGTTCAGGGTCCGGGGAAACGGGCCAGTTCGGGTGTCAAAGCGCACATCTCGATTCTGCTCGCGGTCCTCGTGCTGCTGAAGGCCGCTGGATACCAACTCGACAAATGGGACCTCCTCTACAGCAGCCGTGGCCAGGTATTCGGTGCCTCGTACACGGATGTGAACGCTCAAGTCCCTGCGCTGAACCTGCTGATCCTCATCTCGTTCGTGGCTGCGGTGATCCTCCTCGTGAACCTCTGGTTCCGGGGGTGGACGCTGCCGCTGGTCGCTGTTGGGTTGTGGCTCGTCACCTCGATCGTCGTTGGAGGCGTGTATCCGGCGCTCGTGCAGCGTCTGAGCGTCCAGCCGGACGAGGTCAACAAGGAGTCGACGTACGTCGAGTACAACATCGAATTTACGCGTGAGGCCTTCGGGCTCGGTGATGTCGAGATCGCGCCGTTCGCAGCTTCGCCGGATCTATCTGCCGAGGATCTTGCAGCGAACGAACCGACGATCAGCAATATTCGTCTCTGGGATCCCGGGGTTCTCAAATCTACGTATCAGCAGCTTCAGAACATCGTCACGTACTATGACATCGGTGATGTGGATGTGGATCGGTACGAGATCGACGGTGCGCTGACCCAGGTGATGGTGTCGGCCCGCGAACTCGAGGAGACCGGAATCCCCGGCGAGGGATGGGTCACCGAACGGCTTGTGTACACCCACGGGTTCGGGTCTGTGTTGAGTCCGGCAAATGACGTCACAACGCAGGGTCAGCCGGACTTCCTCGTGAAGGATATCCCTCCGGTCAATCTCTCCGATGATCCGACGCTCAACATCGAGCAACCGCGTATCTACTTCTCCGACCATGCAGAGACCGACTACGTGATCGCTGGAACCTCTCAGCAGGAGGTCGACTTCCCGATCGGATCGAGCGGGGCCGAGGTTGCAACGAACTCCTATGACGGCAGCGGCGGTGTGG
>JAOZMA010000345.1 GCA_029934555.1 Acidimicrobiia bacterium
TCCAGACGGATGGTGGCGCCTCGGCGTGGAGTTCGTTCGGTCCGTACTGCGCGAGGCGACTCGCTGCCTCGGGAGATGAGAGCCCGTCGACGCTATTTGTCGAGAGTTGAGCAACGGCTTCGTCGGGATCGAGAGCGTACCAACGGGTCTTCGAAGATTCGGAGGTCGTCGTGGGAGTGGTCATGGGGGGAGACTACCTGGGTGACAGGGGAGAGCGGACAGGAGGAAGCTGCGAGCTACCAGCCGCCAGCTGCCAGCTCGAAAGAGGCGGATGCGGACAGCGGACAGCCAGGAAGAGGCAGCGGGTGACAGGCGACAGGCGACAGGCAGAGCGGACAGCGGACAGGCAAGAAGAAGAGGCGACACTCCTGGTCATCCGATCTGGCTGACGCGATGCCCTCGGGACGAAGCCGAAAAGGAGGAACGCCTCTTCCTGTCACCCGTCACGACAAGAGTCCTGACGCGAGAGCGCCACCCGGGAGTCCTGGGAAGGAGGGAGGAGGGTGGCGATCTCGAGCTTGGAGGCTTACGAGGACCAGTATGCCGTGCCCACCTGAGAGCGATCTGAATGCACCATGAGAACCAGATGAGAGATGGATTTGGAAGCAACTCAGTAGATCAGCCCGGCATGGAATCAACTGGTGACGCGGCAGAGCGCCAAGCCGTCTCCCTGGAGGAAAGGGAGAACGGGTTGACGCTCACACCTGGAACATCGTCTCCGGAGGCACAGAGGCCGATGTATCTGTCATGCCATCTGAACAAGCGGACCCACTGATCTGTTCCCAGATACGGAGTACCGAGTACGGACTACGTCGAAGTAGCTGCCACCAACTCTTCCTGGCTGAGGGCTGCCAGTCGGGCTACTTCGCCTGCGTCGATGCCGATCGCCTCGGCGACGCGGGTTCCGTAGTCCGGATCCACGCGATAGAACAGTGCAGTCTGGCGAAGCTGTAGCCGCTCCTGTGCTCCGCCGAGGTGACCGGCGATGTTGGCGATCAAGTGCTCCCGATCCGTGTCGCCCATCACGTCTGCGTACAACGAGCGGGGCTGCTCGTAGTCATCGTTCGGATGGGGGTACTCGAACCGACCCGTCTCGCCCGTCACCGCCATGCCGGGTTCGGAAGCGCCGGCATCGGGACCCGGTCCGCCGAACGTATTCGGGTAGTAGTTCGGACCACCGCCACCGTTGTCGTCGGTCCTCATGGACCCGTCTCGCTCATAGGTATTGGCCACGGTCCCTTTCGGCTGGTTCACCGGGATGAGGGCATGGTTCGTTCCCAGACGATGGCGGTGCGTGTCCGGGTACGAGAAAAGACGACCCTGGAGCATCTTGTCGGGGGACGCTGCAACGCCGGGGACGAACGAGCCGGGACTGAACGCGGCCTGCTCGACCTCCGCGAAATAGTTCTCCGGGTTCCGGTTCAGCACCATCTTGCCGAACGGGATCAGCGGGTAATCCGAGTGCGGCCAGACCTTCGTGATGTCGAACGGGTCGTATCGGTAGTCGGCGGCATCGGCCTCGTTCATGATCTGCACGTTCACAGTCCACGATGGGTAGTCATCGTCCTCGATGGCTCCGTAGAGATCGCCGGTGGCCTGGTCCGGGTCGCTCGATGCCAGGGCAGCCGCCTCCGGACCGGTAAGCGTCTCATTGCCCTGATCGGTCTTGAAGTGGAGTTTGATCCAGTACCGGTCTGTGTCCGTGTACCAGAGATACGTGTGGCTCGTGTAGCCGTTCATGTAGCGGTACGACTTCGGCGTCCCCCGGTCGGAGAACAGGATCGTGACCTGATGAAGCGACTCGGGCGTGAGCGACAGGAAGTCCCAGAACATGTTCGGATCTTTGAGGTTCGTGGCCGGATTGCGCTTCTGGGTGTGGATGAAGTCGGGGAACTTCAGCGGATCGCGGATGAAGAAGACCGGCGTGTTATTGCCAACCATCTCATAGTTGCCATCCTCCGTATAGAACTTCACGGCGAACCCGCGCGGGTCCCGCTCCGAGTCGGCGGAGCCCTTCTCCCCACCAACGGTGGAGAAGCGGACGAAGAGTTCGGTCTGTTTGCCGACCTCGGAGAGGAAGGCTGCCTTGGTGTACTGCGACACGTCGGCCGTCACTTCGAAGTACCCGTATGCACCGGCACCTTTGGCATGGACAACCCGCTCGGGGATGCGCTCACGGTCGAAGTGCGCCAACTTGTCCAGCAGATGAGTGTCCTGCATCAGGGCAGGCCCGTCAGTTCCGGCGGTCATCGTGTTCTGGTCGTCGGCGATCGGACGTCCGAACGTGTTCGTCAGCTTGTCGGGCATGGGTCCTCCTCGAGCGGGCAGTGGTCGAAGTTGGGGATTCGCTGTTTAGACTTGTTCTAAAGTAGTACCCAGTCGTCCCGATGTCCACCGGAATGGAGCCATGTCCGCAATCGACACTTCGCAGGTGATTCGCAACGCCGGTCTCAGGGCGACCAAGCCGAGAGTCATTTTTTGTTTACCTCGAATGGAAGATTTTTGGGTAGCAAGCGTAGGATAGGTT
>JAOZMA010000064.1 GCA_029934555.1 Acidimicrobiia bacterium
GTAGAGCAGAGGATGGGCCGATCTGATCTACTGCTCTACTGATCTACTGATCTACTGATCTACTCGGACCAAGTACCATCGCTGACCCATGTCTGGCACCACTGACATCCGCATGAAGGGCTTTCGCGACCGCTCTACGGTCTCGGAGGCGCTTGAGGCTGCTCTGGACGGGATCGCACCGCTTCCGGCGGAGTCGGTGTCTGTGACCACGGCGGCAGGGCGTGTTCTGGCTCATGACGTTGTCAGTACGGTGAATGTTCCGGCGTTCCGACGTTCGATGATGGACGGATACGCGGTTCGGGCCGAAGACACGTACGGGGCAACCGATTACAACCCGATCCCTCTCAAGGTCGTGGGTAGCTCGATGCCCGGAACCGTCCCCGACGAGCGGGTCACTCACGGAAGCTGCGTGATGATCGTCACTGGGGCACCGATACCCGAAGGTGCCGACGCCGTCTTGATGGTCGAAAACACGAGCGGATCCGGAACTCACATCGAGGCCACCGCACCGGTGCCGGTCGGCCGCAACGTTGGACGGGTCGGCGAGGATGTGGCGTCAGACGACGCCGTCCTCGCTTCAGGGCGATTCCTCCTCCCCCAGGACGTTGGTCTCCTTTCATCCATCGGGCATGATCCGGTCGAGGTTGTGCGCCGACCTATCGTCCGCATCATCGTCTCGGGCGACGAGTTGCTGCCCCCCGGTTCGTCCCCTGTGGACACGAAGATCGTCGACTCCAACTCCCCGATGCTCGCGGCGCTCGTCGACCGTGACGGTGGGATCCCGGAGATCGTCCGACTCCCGGATAACGAGGGGGCCATGGAAGAGGCCCTCGCTCGGCCCGGCTCGGACGTCATTGTCACTGCCGGTGCAGCGTCCGTTGGTTCCGAGGATCGCGTCCCGGTGCTTGTCGACAGGCTGGGGTCCCTCGTCGTCCACGGCATCACGATGCGACCATCGGCACCCACGGGGATCGGTCTCATCAATGGATCCCGGATCATCATCCTCCCCGGGAACCCGGTCTCCTGCCTCGCGGCGTATGACTTCTTCGCCGGCCCGGTCGTTCGATCTCTCGGCGGCAGATCTCCCAAATGGCCGTATCTCACCATCGAACTCCCCCTTGCTCGCAGAATCACCTCTCAGATCGGACGCACCGACTACGCAAGAGTGATCATCGAAGACGGTCTCGTTGATCCTGTCGCTATCTCGGGATCTTCGGTCCTCTCCTCGGTGACCGGAGCCTCGGGGTTCGTCGTGATTCCCTCCGCTCTCGAGGGATACCCGGAGGGCACCGAAGTGACGGTGCACTGCTACCACGGGGATTGCGGCTTGTGAGACAGCGCCAGTTCTTGAACGTTGTCGACGAGGACGCCGCCCATGCTGCGTTCTCCAACGCCTGTAGCCACCTCGGCTCACGGATCGAACAGGTGCCGCTGAGTCGTGCCCTCGGTCGGATCTTGGCCGACGACGTCACCGCGGCGGTCGACGTGCCCGGCTTCGATCGAAGCAACGTGGACGGATTCGCCGTCCACGCCATCGACACCTACGGGGCGGAAGAACTCGAGCCGATCATTCTCGCTCTCTCGGACGTGACGCTTGCCGCCGGTGATGCACCTCGTGAGGGCTTCGACACTCCGTCCGGGACCGCCGTCCAGATCGCAACAGGCGGGGTTGTTCCGCGCGGAACCGACGCCGTCGTCATGATCGAGCACACAGAACCGGTGGATGCCGGTATCGGGGTCTCCCGCTCGGTCGCGCCGGGCTCGAACATCTCATACGCAGGATCGGACATCGGTCGCGGAGATACGGTGCTCCGCCGCGGTATCGCTCTGACGTCCCGGGATACCGCTGTGATGGCGGCCGTCGGAATCGACCATGTCGAAGTGATCTCCAGGCCTCGAGTCGCCGTGGTCTCCACGGGTGACGAGATCGTGGCTCCTGGAGGTTTCCTCACGCTCGGGCAGGTCTTCGATTCGAATCAACCGATGCTGCTCGACGCTGTGGCGGAACTCGGGTGCGAACCTGTGCCGTCCGGGATCGCTCCGGACGATCTCGACACGGTTGAGTCGATGCTGGAGGCACTCGTTACCGGACCAGACGCCGTCGACGTCGTGTTGCTCTCGGGAGGCACGTCGAAGGGCGAGGGCGACGTGAACTCGGAAGCAGTGACCCGGCTCGCGGCCCGCCTCCCCAATTCGCCGGGGATCGTTGTGCACGGCGTGGCGCTCAAACCCGGGAAACCGATCCTCCTCTCCGTCATCGCCGGCACCCCTGTCGTGGTGCTGCCCGGTTTCCCGACTTCGGCGGTCTTCACCTTCCACGAGTTCGTCGCTCCTCTGCTGCGACGCCTCTCGGGTGTACCGGATGACGTCGTTCACACCGTGGTGGCTCTTGCACCGATGAGGATCTCCTCGGTTCCGGGTCGCACGGAGTACTCCCTCGTCGACCTCGTCGAAGGAGAGGACGGGCTCGCCGCCTACCCACTGGGGGCCGGTTCGGGCAGCGTCACCGCGTTCGGCCGAGCCGACGGGTTCGTTCGCATTCCGGCATCGACCGAGTACGTGGCAGAAGGTGAGCGGCTAACGGTCCGTCTCCTCGAGAATCGAGTCCGGGTCCCCGATCTCGTGGTCATCGGAAGTCACTGTGTCGGCCTCGACTATCTGCTCGGGCTTCTCACTGCAGACGGCTACCGGATCAAGGCGATCCCCGTGGGGTCGACTGCCGGCCTCGCTGCGCTGGCGCGTGGCGAAGGCGACGTGGCGGGCACGCACCTGCTCGATGCCGAAACGGGCCGTTACAACGAATCGTTCCTCCCCGAAGGTGTTCGCCTTGTCTCCGGCTACGACCGGCGTCAGGGCATCGTGTTCCGGGCCACCGGATCAGGACTCGCGAACGTCGACGACCTCTTCGAGGAGATCCGGAGTGATCGCTATCGCATGGTCAACAGGAATCCCGGCAGCGGCACGCGCATCCTGATCGATCAACTCCTGGACGGGTATCAGCCTCCGGGCTATCTGCACCAGGTGAAGACGCACAACGGCGTGGCTGCGGCCGTCGAGCAGGGACGGGCCGACTGGGGCATGACGCTCGAAACCGTCGCAAGCGCAGCGGGGCTCGGGTTCTCCTTCGTCGCGAACGAACGGTACGACTTCGCAGTTCGCGAGGATCGCTGGGACCGGCCCGCCGTGACTGCCCTCCGGCGCCTCCTCGAGAACGAGCAGGTGCGGGCCCACCTCGCAGAGATCGGATTCAGCTAGACGACGGCGGGGAGGCTTGTCCGCCCTTGCCGTCACCGAATGACAGGCCGGACGAGTCTTCAGACCCGCTGCCGGACGAGTCTTCGTCTTCGATCGGCTTTGCCATCGTCTCCGCCCCGGGAGCGATGAACACCGGCGGCCCTACAAGTACCCGCGGCTCGCCGCGACGTTGCATCCACCAGAGCATTCCGATGCCGAACACCACCGCAAGCGCCGAGAGCCAGCCGTTCCGGCTCAGACCAAACAAGCGGAACGTGGTATCGGTCCTCATCAGCTCCATCACGAACCGACCGGTCCCGTAGATGATGAGGTAGAGGGCGATCGATGAGCCCTTCGCGAGTTTCCCCCGATACTCCAGCCACAGAATGATCCCTGCGGTGAGGAAGATGTTCCACAGGGATTCGTAGAGGAACGTCGGGTGGAACGTCGTGAAGCCGGGGTACCCGGCCGCGGCAGCGATGTTCGGATCGATCTCGACGGCCCACGGAAGGCTGGAAGGGGTGCCGAAGAGCTCCTGGTTGAAGTAGTTGCCCCAACGACCAATGGCCTGAGCCAGCGGAATCCCGACGGCGACGGCGTCGCCGAACGCGAAGATGTCTCCATTCCATTTGCGGAGCAGAATGATCGCCGTCAGCGCACCGATCGTCAGGCCTCCGTAGAGAGCGAGTCCTCCCTCCCAGATGAACAGAACACCCCAGGGTCGGTCGATGAAGTCTCCGGTGTGGGTGAGCACGTATCCGAATCGTGCACCGAGAAAGCCGATCGCCACGGCCCAGATCGCTACCCGTTCGAGGAGTTCACCGTCGCCGCCGAAGCGCTCGTAGCGCCGCTTGGAGACCAGCACCGCAACGATCACGCCGATCGCGATCATGATCCCGTAGAAGTGGATCGTCAACGGGCCGATCTCGAGAACGTTCTGAGACGGCGAAGGGATAGATGCGAGGATCGATGTCATCCGTACCGCTCCTTGAACTCTTTGAAGGCTTCCCAGGCTTCGGGTCCGTACACCGAGGCGGGTCCTCCACCGAGCTGGATGGCGACACCAACGGTCTCAGCCATCTGCTCCTCGGTTGCCCCGTGGCGCACGGCGCCGCGCACATGGCTAGCGATACACCCTCTGCATCCTTCCGAGATAGCGATGGCGACTGCCATCAACTCCTTCGTTGCCGCGGAGAGTGCCCCGTCCTTGTAGACAGCACGGTGTGTCGTGGCGAAACCGTCATAGACCTCCGGTATGTGAGCGCGCAGCTCAGCCGACGGCGGGCCGATCTTCTTGAGTTCGTCTTGATACTGTCCCATGACACCTCCTGGCCGGAGCAATGCTACGGCTTTCCAACCCCTGACGGCTATGCCCATTCCCAAGATGTGTAGCCTCGCCAGAGCTGCCAGCCACCAGCTGCCAGCCGCCAGCCCGATTCTCGGTTTACGGATTACGGACTACGGACTACGGACTACGAGCCACCGCAGGGAGCACAATGACCACCAAGGACACGGCACGGGAAGCTTTCGACGGGGTTGAACATGAACTGCGGGATCTGTCGCGGTGGATGTACGACCATCCGGAGATCGCCTTCGAGGAGTTCGAGACGTCTGCCCAACTGGTGGGATTCCTGACGGAGAAGGGCTTCGATGTCGAGTACCCCGCCTACGGTCTGGACACGGCGTTCGCAGCACGCATCGGCTCCGAAGGTCCAGAGGTCGTCATCTGCTGTGAGATCGACGCGCTCCCCGAGGTAGGCCACGCCTGCGGCCACAACATCATCGCCACGTCGGCGATCGGAGCGGGAATCGCCCTGGCGCCCCTCGTCGATGATCTCGGCATTCGTGTCACCATTCTCGGAACCCCGGCCGAGGAGGCATACGGCGGCAAGGTCGACCTGATCAACGCCGGCGCTTTCACCGATGCAGCCGCTTCGATGATGGTGCACCCGGCGAACGACGACGTTGTCGACAAGAACTTCCTCGCAGTCGCTCAGATCGACGTCGAGTTCCATGGCAAGGCCTCCCACGCGGCGTTCAAGCCGCAAGTCGGCATCAACGCTCTCGATGCTGCTGTCCAGGCCTACGTGAACGTCTCGACGCTGCGGCAGGCCATGTACCCGACGGACAAGGTGCACGGCGTCATCACCTACGGCGGCGGTGTGCCGAACGTGATCCCGGCATTCACCTCCATGTCCTGGTACGTGCGTGCTCTGACCAAGGATCGCCTCGACGAGCTCTACGCGAAAGTCATTGCCTGCTTCGAAGGTGCCGCCATTGCTACCGGGTGCACATTCGAAGTCAAGGCCGTCGGCAACACGTACACGGACATGGTCGTCGACCCGGTGATGGCTGATCTGTTCGCCGAGAACTCGGCTGCTCTCGGACGACCGATGCATCGGAACAGTGAGTACGACCCCGGAGCGACAGGTTCGACCGACATGGCGAACGTGTCCTACGAAGTCCCCTCCATCCACCCGATGCTCGACATCAAGGCGGAGCCGGCGGTGAACCATCAGAAGGAGTTCGCCGCCCACACGTTGACGCCGACCGGTGAGGCGGCCATCCGCGACGGTGCGTTGACGATGGCAATGACGATCATCGACATGGCAGAAGGCGACCGCTGGAAAGATCTAGGCACCGCTGCCCCCTAGATGACCGCGTACCCAGGGTTGCAGTCCCCGCCGGCGGCGCACCCAGCCCGCGGAATGGTGCGGCCTGGTGAATCGATCGGTCTCAGGCAGCGGTAGTGGATCGAGTTGGTTCGGTGAGATATCGATGGATGGTTGGGCCAATCGCGTCGACAAGCTCGTCGATCGACGCCGATGTGAGTTCGCGAACACCCAAGATATCGCGGGCGAACAGCACTCCCAGAAGGTGAGACGCCACGAGAGCCACCCGCTCTCGACCATCCGGAACATCGATCATCGCCGCGATCGGGTCGATCAACGTCCGGTCGATGAACTCTCGAAGCATCGCCGCAGCTGAAGCGTTCGTAGACGCTGCTCGCATCAGCGAGATCGCCGCCGAATTATCAGCAGCGAGCACTCCAAGCAAAAACCGGGCGACTCTGTCTCCAATTGCATCATCATCCACACCGTCGAAGACGTCGGCGACATCGGATGGGTTGATCGGAAGATCGTGAACGGCGATGAACAAGTCCTCCTTGTTGCCGAAGTAGTGAGAGATGAGAGCAACATCGACACCGGCAGCAGTTGCGATTCGGCGAAGAGTTGCACCCTCGTAGCCGAACTCCGCGAATGTCGATCTCGCTGCCTCCAGAACCTCCGATCTTGTGATGGAGGAGTCCCCGGGACGTCGACCTGTCCTCGTCATTGTCGGCGTTTCGACATCAACCCGAATCCTGAGAGGCGCTCTCGATCGCTGCAGCAGACCGGCGCATGCGCTTCCTGCGGTTGACCAGACGGAACGTGTAGAGGTAGCCACCCGACAATACCAGCAGAAGGAGCAGGATCGACTGCACCGCGTCGAAGGCCGGGACGTCTTTCACCACCGACCCGTTCCCTGTCAGTTTCAGAATCACCGCTATCGGCACAAGGAAGAACATCGGGATCGCGAACCACCGGTGCCACTTCCTCGCTCGCTGCGCCCACTCTTTCATGCGTCACTCCTGTTCACATTGACGTAGAGACAATTCATCATCTGTTGAATTCTACCGATCCAGCGCCAAACCGAGGGCTGGCTGCTCTATTCCGCGGGCTGGGTGCGCCGCCGGCGGGGACTGCAACCCTGGGTACGCGGTGTTGGACTGGTTGGGGTGTGTCTATCGTCACGGGGGTGAGCATCGACTCCACCACGACCGACACCGATTGGTATCAGATCTCCGCCGACGCGGCTCTCGAACAACTCGGATCGTCGAGAGAGGGTCTCTCCGAGGCGGAAGTCGAAGAACGCCTTGCAACGTTCGGCACGAATGAACTCGAGGACCGCGGCGGACGTTCCCCTCTCCGGATCTTCCTTTCTCAGTTCCGGGATCTCTTCACGGCCATCTTGATCGTGGCCGCCGTCGTCTCGGCCTTCTTGAAGGACTGGATCGAAGCGGTGGCCATCCTCGCCATCATCGTTCTCAACGCCGTGATGGGCTACGTCCAGGAGAAGAAGGCCGAAGAAGCCATGGCCGCACTCAAGCGGATGGCGGTACCTGAGGTAACGCTCGTGCGGTCGGGGGAGACGATCGTCATGTCGGCTGCCGATATTGTCCCCGGCGATGTGTTGGTCCTCGAGACCGGCAACATCGTCCCGGCCGACGGCCGCCTCGTCGAGGCGATCAACATGGAGATCGAAGAGGCGCCGCTTACGGGCGAATCGGTGCCCGTTGCCAAAGAAGCCGACCTGGTCTACAGCAAGGATCTGGCGGTCGCCGACCGCCGAAACCTCGTCTATCGCGGAACCACCGTGACCCGGGGCCGTGGAACTGTCGCCGTGACCGACACGGGTATGCAGACGGAGCTCGGTCGAATCGCCGAGATGCTTCAGGCCGTACCGGAGGAGCGCACCCCTCTTCAGCGCCGCCTCGACCACCTCGCCAAAGTACTGGCCGTCGTTGCCCTTGCCATCGTTGCGGTGCTCTTCGTCATCGGGGTCATGCAAGGAGAGAGCGTCGAGGTCATGCTGCTCACGTCGGTCAGCCTCGCCGTCGCTGCGATCCCCGAAGCCATGCCGGCCGTTGTCACGATCGCACTGTCCCTGGGGGCACAGCGCATGCTGCAGAAGAAGGCTCTGATCCGACGCCTACCCGCCGTCGAGACACTCGGCTCCGTCTCAGTCATCTGCACCGACAAGACCGGGACGCTGACCGAGAATCGAATGACGGTCACGGTGCTCGGCCTGGCGAACGAAGAGGTGGCGCTTACGGGCGAGGCCAGCGGTCCGTTCACGATCAAGAAGACCGGAGCGGACGAGATCGCTCAGGGCCTCGAAGCCTCCCTCGCCGCCGGTGCCCTCTGCAACGACGCCACCCTCACCGCCAGCGAGAAGGGCAACCGGTCGGTCGGTGATCCGACTGAGACTGCGCTCGTGCTCGCGGCTGCAGAGCTCCAGATACCGAAGCCGAATCTCGAAAGCCTGTTCCCACGAGTCGGTGAGGTCCCGTTCGATTCGACGCGCAAACGGATGACGACGATCCATTCGGTTCCCGACACGCTGCCCGAATGGGTCGACGGAATCGCCACAGTCTTCCCGCCAGACACGACCGCCGCATCATTCACGAAGGGCGCCGTGGAACGAGTGTCTGAGCGCTCCACGGCGGTGCTTGTCGCCGGGGCTGTCGAACCTATGACCGAGGAATGGCAGCGTCGCATCACCGAGCGAGCCGATGACCTCGCAGCGACCGGAACCCGCGTCCTCGCCGTCGCGGCACGCGGGTGGGAGGCTGTGCCGGCCGAGGATCAGGTCGAACACGGTCTTGTCTTCATCGGCCTCTTCGGTCTGATGGATCCTCCTCGTGCGGAGGTGCCCGAAGCCGTGGCTACAGCGAAGGCCGCCGGCATCAGCACGGTGATGATCACAGGCGACCATCCACTCACCGCACGGCACATCGCCACCGAGGTTGGGATCGGGGGAGGAGATGAGTTCCTCATCGGGTCTGATCTCGATCGTATGGACGACGCCGAACTGGCGATAGCGGTCCAGCACACCTCGGTCTTCGCCCGTGTCTCGCCCGAGCACAAGCTCCGGCTGATCTCGGCCTACCGGGAAGATGGCGAGCCGACGGCGATGACCGGCGACGGAGTCAACGATGCCCCTGCTCTCAAGCGGGCCGACATCGGTGTTGCCATGGGCATAACGGGGACCGACGTTTCGAAGGAAGCTGCCGACATGGTGCTTCTCGACGACAACTTCGCCACGATCGTGTCCGCGGTCGAAGAGGGTCGTGTCATCTACGACAACATCCGGAAGTTCATCAAGTACCTTCTCACGTGCAATGCCTCCGAGATCGCCGTGATGATCATCGGACCACTGCTCGGAATGCCAATCCCTCTCCTCCCCCTCCAGATTCTGTGGATGAACCTCGTCACCGATGGGCTTCCCGCCCTCGCTCTGGGAGTCGAACCGGCTGAGGACGACGTGATGAACAGGTCACCTCGGTCGGCGAACGAGACGATCTTCGGTGGCGGCGTCGTCCAGTACATCGCAGCATTCGGCACGTTGATGGCGGCTCTGGCGCTCCTTGTGGGATGGTTGGCCTGGAACCCCGACGGCCACGATCCGGCGTGGCAGACCATGCTCTTCACGACGCTGATCTTCAGTCAGTTGGCGCTGGCTCTCGAAGTACGAGCAGAGAAGAGGTCCTTGTTCTCCTCCGACTTGTTCACGAACAAGGCAATGCTGAGCGCAGTTGGCATCGGTGTCGCCGCCCACTTCGCCCTCATCTACGTGCCGTTCCTCCAGAACGTCTTCAACACCGTGGCCCTCGGACCGAAGGACCTCCTGATCTCGCTCGGAGCCGCATTCGTGATCCTGATAGCCGCGGAGCTGTGGAAGTGGTGGGAGCGGAGGCGCTCCGTAGTCCGTATTCCGTAGTCCGTAATCCGTACCGACAGGAACCAGCGGACGCGTCCGTACGGAGTACTGAATACGGATTACGGAATACGTCGGATCTTGTAGCCCTCCGGGCTACAAGATCTGACTCAGGAACAACTTTGTGCGGTCGTGCTGGGGGTTCGTGAAGAAGTG